>JADHVC010000019.1 GCA_016784175.1 Patescibacteria group bacterium
TTGAGACGGCATAACCTCTTGCCCAAAAATGAGCTCCACCATAGTTTTGTTTTTTACCCTGGAACGTACGTGCGATCGTGATCGCACTCTTGCCTTTCATAAATCCAACGACTGATGCAACTGCATACTTTGGGAGAACTAATCTAATCATTAAATGGACACCCAAAAATATGAACCATAAATATCAGAAATACATACCACACATCTATGGCATACAAAAAGGTGTCCATTCAATTTATAAAAAAATAATTACACCAAAATCTAAAAATGAAGACACTAGTAGATCAGAATTTATTCTTAACATAATTTTAGTATCCTCAATAATTTTCTCTTTATATGCTTTGCTTTCAGCTCTTTATCAACTTTTCTTTCAAGGTTTATCATATAAAGGAAATAGTGCACTAATTTCTCTAATATTATTTTCGGCACTATACTTTACATCAAGAAAAGGATACATAAAAACAGCGTCTCACATACTTGTTCTGGTTTATTTCATACCTATTATTTTTTTATTATACGCTTACGGAACTGACCTACCACAAGGCTTGTTAACACTTGCATTAATCATAGTTATAGGCGGTATATTAATTAGTAATCGCTATGCACTAATCATAACCGCAGCATGCGTAATAATAATAAACGCGTTAAGTTATCTTCAAAATAACAATATAATTCTACAAAATATACACTGGAAAACTGAATCATCAAAAATTAGTGGTTCAACGCATGCAGCAACATTAGCCATAATCATGATTGTAATTTGTCTTTATAACCGCGAAATAAAAAAGTCACTAACCCGGGCCAGAAAATCTGAAAAAGCGTTATTAAAAGAAAAGAAAAATTTGGAGATAAAAGTTATTGAACGAACCGAAGACCTTAAAAAAGAACAAACAAAAAGAATATCCGAACTTTACCACTTATACGAATTTGGACAACTATCTGGTGGAATATTCCATGACCTAGTTAATAGACTTCAAAGCGTCTATTTAAATATAGAAGACTTAAATTGCAACAAAATTCACAAAAATAAATTACCGAAAAATATCCAACAAATTATTACAGACACTAATAACAACCTCAAGAATGTAAAAATATATTTAAACGCTGCCCAAAAACAAATCAAGCAAGAAGATACGCAAGGTAGTTTCTCAATATTCGAAGAGATCAAAGACTGCATTCAAATTACAAACTACAAAAGCAAATTAAGTGGCGCGAAAATACATTTCAGAAAACCAAATACAAAAATTTCAATCCATGGTAACAAATTCAAATTCAATCAACTTTTAATCAATATCATCAGCAATGCAACCGATGCCTGCGCCAAAGCACAAAACAAAAAAAAATCATGCGCAGTATATATAGAGGCTAGAAAGGAACATAAAAAAGCTTACATAACCATAAAAGACACTGGGACTGGCATCGCCAAAGAGGTCAAAGACAAAATATTCAACCCTTTCTTTACCACTAAAAAAACAATGGGCCTGGGTTTATATACTACAAAAAACATAATAGAACGCGACTTTAATGGCATCATCGATATAAAAAGTAAAGTAGGTGAAGGAACAACAGTCACTATAGTAATACCCATCAAAACCTAGAAAAAAAAATTAAAATACTAACCTTGCGCCGGCTAGTTGGTCGGTTTTTTTATTATGACAAACGAAGAAGCTTTGGATGTTGTTTTTAACTTCATCCATCCATCAATCCTAGAACAACTAAAAGCAGAAGGGGCTTACACTGACATCCTTTCAGGCAAGATAAAAACAGGAGCAGAAGTTTATGATTACATCGACGAACAGCATGCTAGCCTACAAGATGCTGATTACACATCCCTAGTAAATACCCTCAAAGCAGACTTTAATGCTGGGTCTTTACTGCAAATTGGCTGTGGACGAGGCGACTTTTTACTTCGTTGCGCCAATATTGGTCACTCGCCTATCTATGGTATCGACAGATCGAGTGTAATGCTAGACGAAGCAAAATACAAACTAAGAAACAACCAAAATGCAAACCTATATTTAGAAAAAATAGAAAACTTTGATTTTTCTAAACTGAATGAAATCAACAATGTAATTTTAAACAATTTCTGGGGAATGGTAGACGAAAAATCATCCATCGACTTATTAAATAATATAAAAAAGTGCTTAACACCTGATGCTAAAATTTTTATCGGCACATATTCAGACAACGCCATATCACCCCAAAGGCAAAAAGCCGATATTACACTCAAAAATAACTTAAACTTTCTATTCTCTTTTGGCTTTTTCAAGGACTTTGATCAATGTAGATACGATTCAAAAACCATAGACATAGGAAATGAAAAATACTTTATCTTAACACTTAAGCCTTAATTGCTATGCTAGAAAAAATCATCAACTCATCAATTAGATATTTAGCCGCGACTCAAACTAGAAATGGTAGCTTCCCCAGTTACACATCAATAAATGAAGAAAAATTTGATAATGCCTATTTATGCGAATCGGTATTTTCGACTGCTTTAATTTTATCTTCTTTATCTAAACTTGAAGAAACACCAGACCTAAAAATTATAAAGCGCAAAGCTGCATACTTTTTAATAAATCAAAAATCTAACCATTGGACATTCAACTATTGGGATAGGCGCTCGGCTGATTATTTAAAGATGCCATATCCAGACGACTTAGATGACACAAGTTGTGCACTAGCAGCGCTTTTCGAATATAACCCAAAGCTAATAGATGGAGATGTGCTAGCTAATTTTGTAACACTTTTAACAATACTAGAAATAAAAGAAGGTGGGCCATACAAGTCTTGGATCACAGACAATGTAACCGAAAAAGTCTGGCAGGATGTTGACCTTGCCGTAAATAGCAATATTGCCTATTTCTTATCTTTACATGAAGTAAATTTGGCTGGACTCGACGACCTTATCGAAAAAGCAATTATTAATGAAAATTACACATCACCATATTATACCTCTCCATACCCAATATTGTATTTCATTTCCAGATCATACAATGGTCAATATAAGGAAAAAATAATCAACTACTTACTAAATAAACAGTTAGTTAAGTCTAATTGGGGAAACCCACTATTCACAGCTCTAAGCTTTTCTGTCTTAGAGAATCTAGGTCATTTAAAAAACAATGATCAAAAAAACAATATTAAATATCTACTCGATAGCCACCGTAATGGAGTCTGGCCAGCGCACTCGTTCTATTTAGGCATAAACCCAGTCGGTGACAAAAATAGATACCATGCTGGATCTAATGCCCTAACAACAGCCTTGTGTCTAGAAGCACTAGCAAAAGATCAAAAAAATCAAAATTCAAAAAAAACCATCGAACAAAAAGATCCAAGCGAAGCCTTTGTGAAATCCCAAGTAGTAGAAAATGTAAAAAAAGTAATCAGAAAGTTAGACAAAAAATCTCAAAAAGAAATAATTCCGATACTCGAAAGAAATCTTGTCACCGATATTACTCAACCAATAGTTCTTCTCCCTTATTTATTTACCAAAATGCTTGGAGAGACTGGCAATCAAATAACCAACAATCAACTTATAGAACTAGGTGAAATAAATTTACAAGGCTGGTTAGCCTACTTTGTCTATGACAATATAATTGACAATGATGGCGATGAAAAATCCCTCCCAATCGCCAATATATTATCAAGACAAGTATACAAAAAAATTAATAACTTCTCGCAAAATTACCCTGACTTCAAAAATTATTTTGAAACTATCCTGAATAAAATAGATATATCTAACTCCTGGGAAATAAATAATTGCAGAATAATCATCAAAGACAATAAAATAAACACAAGTGCATTCGTATGGCCAAATTTTGATGACTTAACAGCACTCGCCGATAAATCTATGGGTCATGCCATTGGACCAATCGCTATCTTGATGCTTTTGGGGTATTGCACAGAATCAAAAGAAGTAAAGAACTTAATGTTATTTTTTAAACATTACATTGTTGCACGACAATTAAACGATGACGCACATGACTGGGAGAGCGACTTAAAAAATGGTCAATTAACTTTTGTAACAAAAAATGTGTTAAATAAATTCACTAAAGAAAAAGTAGACCTAAAAAAAGACTTACTTAACCTACAAAAAATATTTTGGTATGAATCGATAGTCGAAGTATGCAAAGAAGCAATAATACACGCCCAAAAAGCTCAAGAATATTTAGCTAAAATAGAAATCATTAAGGACCAGTCATTATTCAACCAATTTCTTGCCTCCGTTCGCAAAGCCTCTCAAAAAGCCCTAGATGAACGCAAACAAACACTAGAATTCCTAGAAACATACAAAAAAATAGAACAAAGTAAAAATTAAAAAAAGACCCATTACCTCAACACCCAAGTAATGGGTATTTTTTTAATTAAATCGTCTAAGAATAACATTAAAAAAATGAAACAATTCTTTGCTCCTAAAAATATAACAAAGTAGCAGATAAGCTAGTAAACCAAAGACACTGGCAATACCACCCTGCACAAGCACACCCCACAACTTATCCATATCAACATAATCCACAACCAGCCCCTTTGAAAACTGAATAACGATTCCACACCCAACAGCTGCCGCACTAAATTTTATAACAGAAGCCAATATTCTACCCTCGTCTAAATATCCTGCTTTAACTCTCAAAAGAATCCACAAAAAAATAAAATTAAATATACTCGCCAGCGAAAACGCCAAAGCCAGCCCAGCTACTCCCATTTTTCTAGAAAAATAATACGATAAAAAAACATTTAAAATAGCACTACCTAGACCTACAAAAAATGGAGTTTTAGAATCTTTAAGCGCAAAAAACATTCTTGCTAGCAAGGGAACTGTCGCCTGAGCAAACAAAGAAATTGCAAAAAACTCAAGCACCTCTAAAGTCAAAATAGTATCACTCCAATCAAAATTACCAGTCCCCAAGATAACTCTAACAATCTGAGCTTTTAGTGTCATTAGCACCACAGTCGAAGGCACAATAAAAAAAAGAATGTTTCTAAATGTTTTTGAAAAAGTTCGTATAAACAACTCATTATTAGTTGCATAGCTTGAGAGAGCTGGAAAAGCAGCAACCGCAAAAGATATACCAAAAATACCAATTGGGAAAAAAGCCAAATTATTTGCCAAATTAAAAATACTCAAAGACCCACTGGGCAATATAGACGCAATAACCGTAATAACTAACAAATTTATTTGAACAACACCAAGACTCATTAATCGAGGTATCATTAGACGACCGATCTTCCTAATTTTATTACTACTCAAATTTATATATATTCGATACCTAAATCCAAGAGCAAAAATAGCTGGCAACTGTATAAACAAATGTAAACAAGCCCCAAATACGACTCCATAAGCTAGACCATAAACACCCCAAACTGGCACAAAGAACAAAGCCCCAATTATAATCCCAACATTATACATAATTGGACTAAGCGAAAATACGAAAAACCTCTTAAACGACTGCAACACACCTCCAGCTACTCCAGATATTCCTAAAATTATCGGCGAAAGAAGCATAATTCGAGCCAAACCAATTGTTTCACTAAGTTTTTCGGCGGAAAATCCTGGAGCTATAATTTTCATTAAATATGGCATAAATATTAAACCAACAACCGAAAGCCCGACAAGAACAATTAATAACAAATTAACCAAATTATTCGTGAATTCCCAAGCCACCACATGCGATCCCTTTTGAATAACTTCACAAGACTTAGCATCTTTCTTTTGCAAAAGCTCTGTAAATATAGGTATAAACCCAGCAGAAAGTGCCCCTAAAACAATTAAATTATACACCATATCTGGTACCCTAAAAGCGGCAAAATATACATCAAGGGTATCCCCTGCCCCGAACTCACCCGCCAAAATACGATCTCGAAAGATTCCCAAAACTCGACTAATCAAAGATGACACCGCCACCAAAGCAGCCGCCAAAGTTATACTATTAATTTGAGCATTAATTAATCTTTTTACCATATGTATATGTTAGCATTGTTTCGGAATAAGTTAAATAAAAAGTACTTTATTGTAACTACTCAGTATGTCTGTATTATTTTTGAGCGCATATGGAATATGTAGTAATTTTTAGCATAATTTAACTTAAAAAATTTTATGTTTAAGTGAAGCGAGTTTAAAATTTTTGTTAAATTGTACGTAAAAAATTGCCCAACATTCCATCCTAAACGAAAAAGTGATGCAGGTATAGTGAGCACTTACCAATGCTAAAATTTAGCCAGTATTAAACCAATTGCTTGACAAATATTAAAATAATTAATAAAAAACTACTAACTTAAGACTCTTTCTAGTAAAGCAAATATAGCTCAATGTTTACACCAAACCATTAGAAGATTATAATAAATACACACTAAATTATCTTTCATAATATCAAAATGCTAAAAATACATAATACAATTAGTCGAGAAAAAGAAGCATTCAACCCTATCCATAAAAACGAGGTAAGTCTTTATTATTGTGGACCAACCGTTTATTGGACTCAACACATTGGAAATTTACGAGGAGCTTTATGCACCGACTTAACAGTACGAACATTAAAATATCTAGGCTATGATGTTAAATACGTTCGCAACTATACTGATGTTGGTCACTTAACTAGCGACTCAGACCTTGGCGTCGACAAAATGGAAAAAGCCTCTGAACGCGAAAAACTTGACCCACTTAAAATTGCCCAAAAATACATAAAAATCTACGAAGAAGATACAAGTGAACTAAACTTGCTAGAACCAGATGTTAAACCACTTGCCACAGAACACATCCAAGAAATGCAAGACATGATCAAAACCTTAGTAGACAAAAAATTTGCTTATGTTACCGATCTAGCCATTTACTTTAATGTCTCTAAAGCCAAAAACTACACATGCCTATCTGGCCAAGTATTAGAGGCGAATATTAGCGGTGCTGGAGCAGGAGACATCAGCGACCCACAAAAAAAATCACCACATGACTTTGCACTTTGGTTTTTTCGAGCCGGAACACATAAAAATGCACTTCAATACTGGCCTAGCCCATTCAATTCAGCACAAACAGAAAATGGTAATGGCTTTCCGGGCTGGCATATAGAATGCTCCGCTATGAGCAAAAAACATCTAGGCAACACAATCGATATTCACCTAGGCGGAATCGAACACATCCCAATCCACCATACCAATGAAATAGCTCAAAGCGAAAATGCAAATGATGCTAAATTTGTTAATTACTGGATGCACAACGAACATCTTTTAGTAGATAATAAAAAAATGGCTAAGTCAGAAGGTACTAGCTATAGCTTAGAAGAAATTAAAGCAAAGGGCTTTCAACCGCTTGCATTACGATTTTTATTTTCACAAGCACATTACCGCTCTAAATTAAACTTTACTTGGGAATCACTTCAAGCAGCTCAAAATGGTTTCAATCATTTATGCGAAAAAGTAATAAACCTAGACAAAGCCAGTAAGCCTAAAGTTGACAATGACTTTAAAAATCAGTTCAAAGATGCTCTTCAAGACGACTTTAATATACCAGAAGCACTTGCAATTGCTCACAAACTTCTAAAAAGCAACTTAAGCGATGCATTGAAATATGGCACCATTATTGATTTTGACAAAGTCCTAGGCTTAAACTTAGCTTATTGCAACAAAAAAGAAATAAGTGAAGGCTTAAAAGACAAAATCAATGCACTTATTATTGAACGTGATCAAGCTAGAAAAAACAAAGACTGGGAAAAAGCAGATAAGATACGCTATGAGTTAACTAAATTTAAAGTTAGCATTGAAGATAAATAAAACTAGTAACTTCTCACTATGTCTGCATTATTTTTGAGCGTATATGGGGGTGAGCAGTTACAAAAATTAACATTGCAAACTTAGCAAAAAAATGCTAATATTTATTAAGTTTTAAATTTAATTAAATAATCAGATGTCAAAATTCATAATCCAAGGTGGATCAAAATTATCAGGCACTATTGAGGTTAAAGGGGCAAAAAATCTAGCGCTAAAAATCATACCTGCCTCTATCTTGTCCAGCAGTCCAATAACCATAACCAACTTACCAAACATTGAAGATGTCAATAAATCTCTTGAATTAATAGAGTCCTTAGGTGGTAAAGTTGAAAGAAGTAGCAATAGTTGCACAATAGACACTTCAAACATAAAAAATGCAAAATTAGATAACCATTTAGCCGGTCAATTTAGAGCATCAATTATGTTTACTGCCCCGCTTTTAGCGCGTTTTGGTAAAGTTGAATTTCCTCACCCTGGTGGTTGTGTTCTTGGAGCAGGTGGAAGACCAATCGATCTATTTTTAGACGGTTTTGCAGCCTTTGGAGCAAAGATAAGTTTAAATGAAAGAAGTTATATTATTGAAGCTCCAATACTAGTTGGATGTGAGTTCTTTTTTAATATAGTAAGTGTAACCGCCACCGAAAGCATGCTTATGTGTGCTTGCTTAGCAAAAGGAACAACAACTCTAAAAAACTGTGCTATGGAGCCAGAAATCATAGCACTAGCTAACTATCTAACAGAGATGGGAGTAAAAATTTCTGGCATAGGCTCGCCCACCATGATAATCGAAGGAATAACAAATATTAATGCAGGCGTTTTTGATGTTATTCCTGACAGAATTGAGGCAGGCACTTTTGCTATCATGGCTGCACTTACCAAATCAAATATAAAAATTACCAACTGTAATCCAAAGCATCTTGAAATTCTATTAAACATCTTTAAGAAACAAGAGATCGTCTTCGAAACAGCTGATACTTCTATCGAAATATTTCCTACCGAAACAATCAAGCCCTACGGCATTAAAACACATGAATACCCGGGCTTTCCTACCGACCTACAACCACCCTTTACTTTACTTGCTACTCAAGCGAATGGAACAACATTGGTTCATGAAACAATATACGACCAACGATTATTATTTACAGACATGCTCAACCACATGGGTGCTGACATTATTACCTTTGATCCACATAGAGTTCGCGTCACCGGCCCAACAAAACTATATGGACATAAGTTAATTAGCCCAGATTTACGCGCTGGAATTACCCTTATTTTAGCTGGACTAATTGCCACCGGAACAACCCAAATAGACAATATTTATCAAGTTGATAGAGGCTATGAAAACATCGACCAAAGATTAAAAGCACTAGGAGCTAATATCACCAGAGTTGAATAAATCCTTATCCTAAAACATGGATCAAAAAAAAAGAAAACATCTATTTTTATTTTTCACCCTATTGTTTTTCACAATTTCACCAACAATAGTTTTTTTAGCGTCTGGATATAGATATAATTTTAAAGAAAATCTAATACAAAAAACAGGAATAATAGAAATAAGAAGTAATCCAAGTGGTGTACCGATCCTATTTACTTCCGGAAAAGAAGCAGACTTGCTTAGCACATATTTATCATCACAAAAAACAGATTTAATAACCCCAATCACATTGACCAATCTATTACCAGAATATTATAAAATAACCTTAACAAAAGAAAACTATTGGGACTATCAAAAAACAATAGACCTAAAACCAAATGAAGCACAATATATTAAAAATGCCAATTTGTTAAAAAAAGGATTACCAGAGCTTATCATTGAAACTAATAGCATCGAATATTTTAAATCACCTAACAATAAATTTGCCTTAATTAAATCAGACAAAAACATAGGTCTACTTGATATAAAAACAAATATTGTGACGATTATTGAATATAATAAAAACTTTAATGAAATTTATAGCTTAGAATGGTCACAAAATAGCACTGATATAATTATTAATTCAGATATTTATAATATAAAAGATAAAGAATGGGTGTATAACGAGAAAATTTTACCTATCAAAGAGGAAGAAAATCAAAGTGTAGAGTATGCATCCTCTACAAAAAACAATGAGAGTGAACAATTGCAAACGGACATCGCTAATTACCCAATTCAAGTAGATACAATATTAAGTGATGCATTAGGATACACAATTTTTAAAGATAATAAATTTATCATTTATAATACTCAAGAAATTTGGATTTATAATTCGGATTCAAGAATTAAAGAATTACTAACTAGAACAGACAACACTATCAATAGCATAAATATTGCGGAAGAAAAAAATTACTTAGTCTACACAACAAACACTACTATTCATGCACTTGAGCTTAACGAAGAAGGATACAGAAATAATATAATATTGTCTAAACTGGAAGAAATAATCGGTCTAAACTTTGATCAAAGCTATAATACTCTATATTTTGAAGCTCGAATTGGTCAAAAAAAAGGATTATATAAATTAAATATTTAAACTTTTCATAAACTCCTTTAAACCAAGGCCTATGTCTTTATTATTTAGCCCTAATTTAATTGTTGCTTTTATAAAACTTAATTTATCACCAATATCTAACCACTCACCATCCAATTCTTTACCATATAATAACTCACCATTTTCTAACATCTGACTAAAAGCATCAGTTAGTCTAATTTCACCAGAACTAGCACTCGGCATATTATCCAAAATTTGCAGTACCCTTGGCGTTATTATATATTTTCCAACAGCAACTAAATTAGATGGTGCATCCTCAATCTTAGGCTTTTCAACCAATTTACTTATCTCATAGTTACCTTTTATAATTTCTAAACCATCAATAACACCAAACTTATTTACAATATTCATTTCAACCCTTGATAAACCGATTACTGGTTGATTGTATTTATTATAAGTATCTATTAACTGTTTGGCAGGTGGAACAGTCGAGTCATACAAACAATCACCAAACATAATCAGAATCGGTTCATTCCCAATTAAATGACTAGCACAACTTATCGCATGACCGTCACCTAAAGGCTCTTTTTGTCGAACATAAGAAAATTTAGCCAATGAAGAAATCTTTCTAACTTCACGTAAAAAATCATGCTTTTCTTTTTCTACTAGATTATGCTCCAACTCAAAAGAATGGTCAAAATGATCTTCAATAGATCTCTTACCTCTTCCCGTTACAAAAATAACTTCTTCAATACCAGAAGCCACTGCCTCTTCAACAAGATACTGAATTGCTGGCTTGTCCACAACAACCAACATTTCTTTTGGTTGAGCTTTTGTAGCAGGAAGCATTCGAGTTCCAAAACCAGCCACAGGCAATATTGCTTTTTTTATTTTAACATTTTGCATAAATTTATTAATTTTCAATCTTCCATTTCCAAAAATATTTTGCCCAGCTTTGAATATGAATTCTAGCTAATTTGTTTGTAAACGGAGCCAAATACCATGACTCTTCAGCACTAGCTCTACCATGATGATGATAAACTACTGCCTTAGGATAATATACTACTTTTAAATTTATTTTTTTAATCCTTTTACATAGATCCGTATCCTCAAAATACATAAAAAATCTATCATCAAACATGCCGACCTTATCTATCACATCTCTGCTAGTCAATAAACATGACCCCATCAACCAATCAACTTCAATTTCATTGTCAATATCATAACCCTTCATTAAAAATTTGTCAATCTTATTATTCATAATTTTACCTAATGGCGTTCTTCTATAGATCGGCATCAACAACTCCGGAAACATAAAATACGAATATTGATGTACTCCATCGGGGTATAGCAACTTTGGCCCAATCATTCCTATCTCATCATTCTCTATAAACTTATCACACATCAACCTAATAGCATCTTTTTCAACAACAGTGTCTGGATTTAAAATTAATATATATTTCCCTTTTGATGCTTCTATCCCAACATTATTCCCCTTTCCCATACCAAGATTCGCCCCACTCTGTATAATATTTACCTGCGGAAACTTATCTGCCACAGTCTCTTCAATTTCATCACAAGAATAATTATCAATAAGTATTACTTCAAAAGTATAGTTACTGAAATCTGCATCATAAATAGATCGTAAACAATTTAATGCCTTTTCACGATTTTTATAATTCACAATGACTATGCTTAAATCTACCATATCATCACCTAATTAACTTCTTAGCAATCTTCCAATATACTACCATTACTGGATTCGCAATATATTCTAAAACTGGATTATTGATTTCCTGAAAATCAATCTTTGCAACGAAATCTTTAGTAAACTTTACATCATCAATCTTACGCATCGCTCTCAACGTCTCTCTCGTTTCCTTTATTTTTCTCCAAGTCCCTATTTTCAAAAAATATTTATACACATCAACTTTCGCCCCAATCCATCCATTTACAATTGAATATAATAACATTCCTAAATCCATTAGCACAACAATCGGCAATAAAATTAATATAGTCGAAAGTTTATAAAAATGAAACATTACTAAATACCTATTACGCTCCATCTGATAAACCATCTTCATAGAACGTAAAAATTCGTATTTATGGTAGACAACTGATTTTGGCGCAAGCGATATTCTATACCCCGCCAATCTTGTTTTCAAGCTCATTTCTATATCATCATGATACATGTAATACTCTTCATTATATCCACCAATTTTATCCAAAACTGCTTTTTTAATAATAAATGAACAACCACTAGCATAACCTTTAATTTCCGGATAACCTTCTATCGCTCTGTCAGCCTCATCATATCCATCAGTAAAGCCAAAGCCCAAAAAATGCAGAATATTCCCAATGCTATTAATTTTATGATCTCTATACTCTTCCTTTGCGATACTCATGCCAAAACTCTTCACATTACTTGTCAGCTTCTTTGCCTCCTCTTTAAAACCTTCTTTAGGATAAAGTAAAATTTTCGATTGTGCTATACCCACATTATCATACTCGTCAATTGCCATTATTAATTCTGAAAGCCAATTTCGATCAAAACGTGTATCCATATTCGCAATCACAAAATACTCACACCCGTCCACTCTGCCAGCTTTGATCCCAGCATTATTTGCTGCGGCATAGTTACCATCATCCCGCGGTACAACAAATGCCTCGGCATACATTCTTTTTAAATAGCTTCTGGTTTCTGAGCTAGTTGCATTATCAACAATATATACCTGAAAAAGCTCCTTAGGATAATTCTGCTCACGTAAACTATCACGACATTCGCGCAAAAATTTTTGAGCATAATCTTTATAATTAACAATAATTATGGCTATTTTTTTATTCATCATAACCCGATAACTCTACTTATTTATATCTAAATATTGTTTATTTTACCTAATTTTTACAAAAAATGCAATAAATACAAAAAAGTGTATAAAATAAAAATCCCGGATTAAATAGTCAAGTGCAAGTGAGTTTCGGTTAATTAGTATGTTTAATTTTAGCCCTTTTTACAGAAATTAGCTCTTCAAATACCTCTTTAGGTGTGTTCCAATTTAAACATTTCATAGGTCTGTTGTTTAGGATATTCGCGTAGCTAGCGATATCTTTATGCGTATGATTATCCAGTGTTTCCTTTTTTGGAATAAATTGTCGCAATAAGCCAAATCGATTTTCAATACTACCTTTTTGCCAGGAAGAATATGGATCGCAGAAATATGTTGGTTTGCCTAATTCTTCATAGCGTGCTATAATGGTCACATAAATTTAAATTAGCAAAAATCAATTGTCCTTTCCAACCAACAGGAGAAAAAAAATGCTACACACCTTCAGTATACCAGCGAGTCTTATTCAAGAAATAATGAATCTTTATAAGAATAAATACCCCACTTCACTTGACATTGGAAAACCATATATTGTCGGAGACTGGAACAACTGGGGCGATTCACCAGAAAAATCGGGGCATATACGCCCGACGACTGCAACTATTTTAAACAATAACTATTATGCAAGCGTCGAACTAGCCACTGGTGAACACTTCTTCAAAGTAGTTATCGTTAACAGTGAACGAGACAAAAATGGCATGTACGGAGCAAGGTGGATAGGCTGCCCAGAAGAAGGTATTGGCGAATATACCAGGGGAAAGCACAACAATTTTGTAGTTAATATTCCTGAAAAACCCGAAAAAAAAATAAAGAGCTATATGCCACAAATCACTTCAAACCATGTCGATATTCAAAAACACACAGACAGCTTTGGCAACCCTGTTACTTCCTTAACAACAGAAACAACAAGAAGAAGCAGACGACGATGCGTTGTAATAAAAACCTATATTGACAATCTCGAAAGAAAAGTTCAAGAATTTCTAGACGATCACCCAGATGCTCGTTCTATTTTCGCAACACAATCTATCACAGATAGATCAGATAATCCAAATCAATCAGTCCTATATACACTCATCTACGAAGAATAATCTCACAACAATAATAATAACCCACACAACCCGTGAACTCCACGGGTTTTTTATATTAAAAAACAGATGCAATTAAAATACCAATTGACCATGCCATATATAACACAAAACATTCAAGAGGATCGTGCCATTTCTTAAAATACTTTAACATACTATCTCTAAACAAACCTTGCTTTTTTGCTCGCCCTATTTTATTAAAACTTTGCCCAACAAAATCAATACAAGTCGCAACTGGCGTATACATAACTTTATATTCAGTATTACTAACCTGTTTACAGTAATCAACCTCCTCAAACCAAATAAAATAACGCTCATCCAGCATCCCAATCTTTTCTATCAAATTCCTACGAATCATAAAAAAACTTCCTCTAATTGAATCAACTTGCGCAGGCTTTTCGTAATCAAAATCTTTCATCAAATATCTATTAAGCACGCTTGGTAATATATGAGGGACTTTTAATACAATCATTAGTTGGTCAAATAAATTTGGGAATTTTCTAACATGTGGTACTGTCTTTCCATTTTCATCAACTAAATGACACCCAGCTACTCCCACATCAATCTGTCCATCCATCCAACTAACCATATTCTCCAATGTTTTTGCCTGCACTCGCATATCAGGATTTAAAAGCAAAACATATCTACCCAAAGATTTTTGTATCGCCTGATTATTCGCTTTAGCAAAACCAAAATTTTCAACATTAGCAATCAATTTTACCTGTGAAAATTCCTTTTGCACCATCTCCACCGAACCATCAGACGAATTATTATCCACCACAAAAACCTCAAAACTCATATTTTGAGTGTACTTATATATTGCTTTTATGTTATCTCTTAACTTATCCACTACATTCCAAGAGACTATAACAATTGACAAATCCATTGATATATTTTTTAAAGAAATTACTCCACCATTAATTTCTCAATATGTACTTTTATTTTAACACGCTTTTTTAATTGATCGCGACGCTCTGCTATCCTGTCACGCAATTTAAAAAGTTGCCAAGCTTGCTTAAACAAAAACGGCTCAAACACTACCACATATCCCAATGTTTTAATTTCATACCAAAAAGTAGATAACTTCACATCAAAAGAACTATATTCAAGCATCTTTTGCAAAATTATGTGATGATTAAGCCATGACCATTCTTTATATTTCTTATTTCTACCAATACGCGACCTAACAATATTTATACATCCTTTTGGCTTAATTTTAACCGTTCTGTCGTGATATATTACTGCCTTTGGAGTATAAATACATTTGTAACCAGCAAGTTGAAATCTATACGACAAATCAACATCCTCCTTATACATAAACATTAGCTCATCAAAATACTCCTTATAGCCATCCTTATTTTTAAAGGCCACATCATCAAATACCGACATTCTATAAATTACAGCCGCACCAGAAGCACCAAAGACCTCTGACTCTTCATTAAATTGACCGTAATCAAGTTCCGATTCACCACGATTGATAAACCGATGTTCACGAGTTATATCTATTCCAACTGCATCGATAATGTTTGTCTTTCCCAAGTCACTTTCATTAACCCTCGAAAAATCCCACCGCTTAATTTTACAAGTTGCGCTCGCCACTTGTGGTGTTTTCATAACAGCATTTAATAACTCTGAAACAACATTAGCATCATACACCATATCAACATTACTCGAGATAAAATAATCAGCCCCACTAGACCTTGCCTCCTTTATTAATATATTATTTGCTTTAGCAAAACCAGTATTCTCACCAGCATAAATAACTTTTATATTTGGGTAAAATTCACTCAAAAACTTAGCATTAGGATTTTCTTTTGAATCCGAATTATCAATAAATATTAACTCAACATTTTTATAATCCTGTTTTTTTACACTTTCAATAAAATAGGGCAAATATTGATCTGTTCTGTAGCTATTGTCCAAGTTATTATAAAGAATCGCCCCGATGACAATTTTAGGTGCATTCTTTTCCTCCAACTTAAGCGGATCCATCGGTCTTTCTATGTTCTTTAAAATATAAGCTGCATCAACTAAACTTTCATGAGTCCCAGTGTCAAACCAATAACCCTTTACAAAACCAGCTTCAAGAGTACCCCTCTTTACATAAATATTATTCAAGTCAGTAATTTCAAGCTCTCCGCGAGAAGAAGGCTTTAATTCTTTAATATAATCAAATGCCATCGCATCATAAATATAAACTCCAATAGCAGCCCAATCGCTCTTAGGATTAACAGGCTTTTCTTCTATAGAAATAATTTTAGTGCCATCAAGCTCAGCCACACCAAATCGCTCTGGATCATGCACTTTTTTTAAAAAAATTTTAGCCCCACTAGAAAAAGTTTGAACATCCTCTATAATATTATCCTCTAGGATATTATCCCCTAATATAACAACAAAATTATCTTCACCAACAAATTCTCGTGCTAACCCAACGGCATATGCTAAGCCACCAGCATGGTCTTGAACTTTAAAACTAAAATTAGCATTGAATTCCTTTCCGGACCCCAATAACTTTGCAAAATCCCCCGCATGATCTCGACCTGGCATAATTAAAATATCCTCTATGCCCGCGCGCATTAAAGTATTGATAGGATAATAAATCATCGGCTGATTATATACTGGCAGAAGATGCTTATTTGTTACTTTAGTATTGGGATATAATCGCGTTCCTCCACCTCCAGCGAGTATAACTCCTTTCATTTTCTTAGGCATAATCTTAAAACAAATAATTATTCTTATATAAACTTAGCTAAAAACTAGTCAATTGTAAAAAAATTTGAGAGTATTCTTGAGTTTGTTAAGCCAAGCTATAAAAACAATGGCACACTTATTCTACAAAAAGACAATTCTTCCAACCTACCAGAACATGATAACGCTTTAGAAATTCCAATTATCTTTAAGTAATAAACTTCTTTATTTTCCAAAAAAACCTATATTTTATTTAAGCATTAGCTATAACTTTAAATAATCTTCTAGTGCTTCTTTAAAACTCCTTAATTGTGGTATTTTTTTATTCAACAATATAGCATTTTTTGGTCGCTTGGCTGGACGAGGAAACTCATCGCTACTTACTCGTTGCAAACTAACATCCATATTTAATATTTCAAACAGTGCCTCAGCTGCTTTATACCACGTACAAGCTTCAGCATTAACAATATGATAAACTCCAAACCCCAATTTTTCATCCACCATTTTCCTTGTTGTAACAGCTAAATCTGGAGTATATGTAAAACAGCTTATCTCTTCGTCTACTACTCGTAATCCTTTCTTTTCTTTTGCCAAACTTAACATAATATCAAAAAAATTATTCTTCACTTTTTCTGACAAACCTTTCGGACCAAATAATTTTGAAGTGCGTATGATATAACACTTTAAACCATCTCCTGTTAGTTTCAATATCTCTTTTTCTCCCAACAATTTTGTTTCCCCATATTTATTAATTGGTCTTGGGATATCTTTTTCCAAATAACCATCTTCACTTCTTCCATCAAAAACATAATCACTAGAATAATGCACAAAAAAAGCACTAACATCAAGTGCTGCTCTTGCAATATATCCAGGAGCCAAACCATTTACTTTTTTTGCATACTTAAACTCTTCTTCATTATCTTCGCACCTATCAACTGCATTATAAGCGGACGCATTTATTATTAGATTTGGCTTAATATCGTGTATTTTATTTGTTACTAATTCCTGATCCGTAACATCAACTTGATCATGATCCCAAGCGATAATTTCATTTTTATCTTGAAAAACTTTGACCAACTGTTGTCCTAAACTACCTTTTGAACCTAATATAATTATCTTCATAAAATTCAAAATTTAGACTATTAGTAATTCCTACTTCGCGCCATATTGATCTTCATAATATTGCTGATATTCACCACTCTTTATCTTTTTCCACCAATCTTGATTATGCTGATACCATTCTACTGTCCTTTTCATCCCATCCTCGAAACCAATTAAAGGCTTCCAACCAAGCTCCTTGCTAATTTTACTAATATTAATTGCATAACGCCTATCGTGACCAGGTCGATCCTTTACATAAACGACCATAACATCAGTTTTACCTATCAATTCTAATATATTTTTTAGACTCTGTACATCTTTACCATCATTATTATTTAATAAAGTATCTCTCAATAAAGCCTTGTCCAACACCTGCAAATGAGCTGCAAAAAGCAATTGAGTTATCGTTTGTGCTATTTCTAAATTTGTTTTTTCACATTCTCCACCAACCAAATAAGTTTCGCCTATCTTTCCTTTAGAAATTATTAAATCAATTGCACGACAATGATCCTCTACGAATAACCAATCCCGAATCTGCTTTCCATCACCATATAATGGCATCTTTTCTCCACGAATTAAATTAGTAATTAATAATGCATGAAGCTTTTCTGGAAATTGAAAAGGTCCGTAATTATTAGAACAATTTGAAATTGTGATAGGTAAATTATACGTCGAATGATATGACCGTACTAAGTGATCAGATGCTGCCTTTGAAGCACTATATGGTGAACGAGGAGCATAATTACTATTTTCATTAAATGGCTCGTCCTCCAAAGAAAGATGACCAAAAACTTCATCTGTCGAAATATGATGAAAACGCACTCCACCATTTCTTCTAGCTGCCTCTAACAATACTCTTGTTCCTTCTACATTTGTTTTCATAAAACTACCGCTATCGTTTATCGACCTATCAACATGTGACTCTGCCGCAAAATGAACAATAAGGTCAACCTGCTTAACTAACATATCAACCAATTTTTCATCTAAAATATTACCCTTTACAAATCTATAATTAGGATTATCTTTCTCACTTTCTAAATTATCCAAATTACCAGCATAAGTGAGAGCATCTAAATTAACCACCTTATCTTCTGGATACTTTTTTAACCAATATTTAATAAAATTAGAGCCGATAAAGCCAGCCCCACCAGTAACTAGTACTTTTCTTGATATCTTAGTCACTATCTCCTGTTTTTTTTGTATATAAGTAAAATTATTCACTATGTCCTTAAATTTTAAACCTAGAATATCTTTTCCCGATACACTTGGATTTTCAACACCCCAGCGAATATTTAATTCAGGATCATTCCAAGCAATAATACGCTCTGATTCTTTGTGATAAGATGCAGTACACTTATAGTGAAAAATCGCCTCATCGCTAATAGCCAAAAAACCATGAGCAAACCCAGGCGGAATCCAAAGCTGTTTTTTATTCTCACCAGATAACTCAACAATCACATACTCACCATATGTTGGAGATCCAAAACGAATATCAACAGCAACATCTAAAACTCTCCCTCCTATTACCTGTACCAATTTTCCTTGAGCATACGGTGGCACCTGATAATGTAAGCCTCGCAAAACATTCCGAGTAGACTTTGAAATATTATCTTGAACGAACTTTTCATTTATGCCAATCTCTGAGTATCTTATCTCATTATGAGATTCTAAAAAAAAACCCCGCTCATCACCAAAAACTTGTGGCTCAAGGATCAATATTCCATCAAGTTTTGTTTTAATTACTTTCATAATTCATCATTTTAACAAAGAAAAAAAGAGCGTCAATGTTGGCATACTCTTTACATTCATTTTAAACACACTAAATCATTAAATTACAAATTAATACTATCACGAATCTTTTTTAACACTTCATCTTTCTCTTGCTTACTTACCTCAGCGAATCTAGTAAAATCAAATCCACGTGCCTTTCCGCTAGACTCGTAAGGTACTAGGTGCACATGTGCATGATGTACCTCATCCCCCACAACAATCGACTTTACCATATCAAGTCCAAGTGCTTTTTTTTGAGCATTAGCAACTTTTGCCACATACTCAAAATATTCGCCAACATAAGGCACATCCCAAATCCACCTAAAATGCTCTTTTGGGATAACTAAAACATGCCCAACTGCCAATGGTCGAATATCTAAAAAAGCTAAAAACTTATCCGTCTCACCAACCTTATCATACGGAATTTCACCTTTTATAATTTTACAAAAAATACAATCCATTTATTTTTTTTTAACGCCCAATTTCTCTAAATAACGGCATTCCTGTTTCTGCACTTGTTGGAACATAAATTGTTCCAGCACGATCCTTCAACTGGTTAATATAGAGATAATACAAATAATTAGTTGTTAGACTTTTGGTAATAATGTCTTGAGATTCTTTTTGTCCCTCAGCATCAATAATCTTTCTTTCTTTTTCTTTTCTTTCTTTATCGAGTATAAAGTCATATCTTTGAGCTTCTTGCTCTGCTTGTAACTTTTGCTGAATAGACTCTGCCAAACCAGAAGGCAATTGAATATTTCTCAACAACACATCCTCTATAATTATACCACGACCATTCAACTTACCACCAAGATCCTCCAAAATATTTTGAGCAGCCTCTTGTCTCTTTTCAGAATAAATGTCCTTTGCTTCATACATAGCAATTACACCACGGATAGCACTTCTTATTTCTGGTCGAATTAATTTTTCTTCATAGTTTAAACCAATTTCGTCATATATCTTTGCTGCATCATCCTGGTTCAAATGATAAAGCACTGTAATATCTAAATCAACATTTAAACCCTCCTTAGTAAGAGCAGCAATAGCGTCTGCTCCAGCTTTTTTACCTTCACCTTGTAAGACACTCATTGTGTATTCTTCGGTCCGAATTGTCATTGGGGTTATTTTTCCAAAAGGATTAACTAAATGCAACCCACTTGGCAGCTCAGTATGACTAACTTTTCCAAAAAGTGAATATACACCAGTCTCACCAGCATCAACCACTCTAACCGAAGCTGCTAAAACTAGCACTGCGATTATAACGATAACCACAAAGCTAAATTTCTTTTTTAAGTTTTCTAATATTGGATCGATTGTATTATTAAAATCCGAATTATTTGTATTCATATTATGATGATTATTATTTATTATATTATCTATATTAATTACTCTATTTTGTTTCTTTAAGATTGAAAGTCTTTTTACTCCCCAAACTACACCTCCAGCAATCAATAACGGAATCAAAAGTTTTCCAAACAACGGTCCCAAAAAAAACACCGCAAACATCACCAAGGGCCAATTTATATTTTTAGGCAAATTATTCATAGATCATATATTATATTTATAAACGCTTATTGGAAGCAAGTAGTATCGTAGCACTAACCACCCAAAATATCAATACCATATTAACATTAATATAAGCTAAAACCATTCTTGGCCACACAAGCTCCATAATAAAAAAAAGCACCAAGGCAACAGTTAGTGCATAAAAGAATTCCTTTGTTATTAAAAATATATCCTCTTTTTTAATCATCTTTTTGTAACTACTCACTATATCTGCATTATTTTTGAGCATCCTTTTTAATCACTTCAATCTCATCCTCTTTTTTATCTTTTTTACTAATCACAAAATAATAAATAATGTCTAATATTCCTGCAGTATTCACCACTAGCAGTGTCAGAAACCACCACTTCTTCTCTAAACGAGCAGCTCGCCACAAAGCTAAACCCTTCCAAGGTAAACTCCAAATTGAAATAGCCGCTATCGCAATTAATAATGTTTGATTGATTATAACTGGCTCCATATTATTTATATTTCATAAATTATAATGTTCCTTTAATCTTAGCATCCTATCAAAATTAGTCAAAAAAAAGAGGAGAGCCGTTTTTAGCTCTCCATTAGTTTAATATTCTTTATATCTTTTTATTTTAGATATTTACCGAAGGTCAATATCCATATTAGCCGCCTCAGCCGCTTTTTTTTGTCTTAATTTTTCTTCAAACCAACTCACATCCAATATTTGGACTCCAAGAAGCGGGAGCATATTTTCTCCATGATCAACAAAGCTCAATGGAAATACAAAACTCTCCTTTATTGTATAACAACGTACTTGCAACGAAAACACCGTAAAACCTTTTTCTGGATTTGTAAAAGAACATGCAGTCTTATAGCCCTCAAAACAACCTATCCCAGTATTATAAGGCACGGACGTAAACACAACAAACGGAGGTTGTATGTCGCTTGGCAACTCCGCAATTTTTTTTAGTGCATCAACTGCCTCTAAACCCTGATGGCAGCTTGTATTTTTTCGCACTTCACCGAATCCACTTGTTAACCAAGGTATACTAAGAACGCATTCAGAACCAGACATTGTAACTCTCCCGTTATTGAGGTTAGCAAAACTTACAAAATTATATTACAATAACAGCATACTATTTTATTTATGTCAACTCTTTTTGCCTACATTCTGCTCCCAAGCTTAATTTAATACAAAAGACATCTAAGTTAAGGTAAAATAATAGTGTCAACTAATTATTAACCAAAAACAAAGATGTCCTACAATCACATTACATCATCTCAAAGAAATGAGCTATCGGCGCTACTTAGAGCCAATATTAAACAGAAAGAAATAGCG
>JADHVC010000020.1 GCA_016784175.1 Patescibacteria group bacterium
CCAAGAGAAATATATCACTGGCTCTCAGTTTAGAAGCTATGATTTTGTTCCAAGGGTAGCTCAGCTTATACTAAGCAATATCCAGCCAATTTCAAAATTAATACCCATCGATAATATTCCAGATGCACCAGAGTGTGTTTGGTGGATAGATAATTTTGGGAACTGCAAAACCACATTACTTTTTGATGAATTAAAAATTGTAGAAAACAATAAAGTTAAAACGAAATTCGGTCTATTCCCATACTTCGAACACTTAAATGATGTTCCACGAAATTCATCCGCCTTTGTTCGAGGCAGCTCCGGTATAGGTGGACAAAGATTTATAGAGTTCTTAACTCAAGGTCAAAATACGGCTGAAATATTTAATATAAAAACAGGGGACAATATATTCGCTTAGTTAAAGTGTACAAACTGCCTTTTATAATTCAAGTTCCATAAAGATAAAATAAAAAGTTCGTAATATTTATTATGAACTTAAAGAGATTTAGGATTCAAGCTCGATTATTTTTTTTATAAAGAACTCTTTGGCTTGAGTAAAGTTATCCTTGGTGACTAAAAAGGGGAGTTGAAATCCACCATCGCTTTCACGACCACCCCCACCCATAAACTCGCAAAAGGGGACTGGATTATAATTATTCATTTTGCTTGAAAAGAATAAAGTGTTATTTACTGGCGGTCCAAAAATGACCCAGACTGCATCAATTTGTTGTTGATGTCTTTTAATTACCATTCGTATGGTGTCTTTTAGTGGCAGTATCGCGCTTGCATATCCAATTAATACAGCTTTTGATCGAATTTCTACTATTTTGCAATTGTCTAGAAATGCTCGTTCACTCATTTCTGATAAAAGACAAAAATTATCATAATCAATTTGCCAGGTGCCATTAAACCGATCTGGTCCATTCATCCAATCTTGTCCTTTCGCTATTACTTCTATTAAGTAAATTATTGATGATATGTTGGTAGTGTAATTATAATAAGTTATTAAGCCTTGAAGCCGTTTAGCGAATCCGTAGGTAAGTGGGAAGTCATTTTGAATAAATCCAAAATCATGAACTTGAGCGACTAATGCAAGCCACTTTTCATAATTAGATTCACTATGATTCCAGAGCATTTCAATTAGGGCAGTAGTGCAAGTAAAGTCGGTAAAATTACCTTTTGTGCGATCTTTTAAGTTTTCATGTCGATGTTGATCTAGGCTCAATAAATTTTTATCATCAACTTTTGTTGTAGGTGTTTTAGATGATTCTGCCTCTTTTACTGCATCACTATAACTAGTGACTAGAGTTACTCCATGATTCTTTAAAAATTCTGCAATGTTCGCAGTTCCTTCATGATGATCAATCCAAATTACATTTGTATTATGTGTTAGGATATCTATTGGGCGGTTTTTTTCTTTCTCATTACGATTAGATTCAAGCATATTTTTTTTTGCTCCAAGATCTAAAATGCAGATAATGTTATGTCAGTCATTATATTTTTTTGCTACCTGCCAAAAGATTTTTTCTTGTTCAGCGTAGTTTACAAGAATAATGTCATATGAATCTGGCTTTAGGAAGCGAAGCAGAAGTGCTGCTGAAAGAATTCCATCTACATCTTCGCCGTGCGTTAAAATGATAATTCGCTTATTTTCATTTTATGTCCCTTGGTTTGTGAAAGATCGATTATTAAAGCATTTGATGATCATAGGGTAGCATAAATAATCTTTATCGTAAATATGTACTAACCAATATTTAAAATGCTATTATTGATTTATGATTAAAAAAATTGCAATTTTTGATTCTGGGTTGGGGGGGTTGACTGTGGCAAAGCAAATTTACAAATATTTTCCTGAGTACTCCGTTGTTTACTTTGGTGATACTGCTCGCGTTCCGTATGGCGGTCGTTCGAATAATATAATAAAAAGGTATGCTCAAGAGAACGTCGACTTTTTAATTTCGAAGGGCGCAGGGTTGGTTGTGATTGGCTGTAATTCGGCTTCAGCGGTCGCGTATAGCCATTTAAAATCAGTTTATGATATTCCTATTGTGGATATCATTCAGCCTGGAACACAGAGTGCTTTACGGCTTTCGTGCAATAGGAAAATTGGCGTTATAGGTACCTTAGCCACTATTAATTCTGGCGCACATAAATCTTTCCTTGAGGGGTTAAGCCCAGGCGTTAAAGTCTATGTAAAAGCTTGTCCACTTTTAGTTTCATTAGCTGAAAACGAAGGCTTAAGTCAAAAGATAGTAGATAGTATTCTCTTGGAATATATCGATCCAATAGTCAAAAAAGGAATAGATACTCTTATTTTGGGCTGCACTCACTACCCGCATTTCATTAAAGATATTGTGCGTTTATTCCCAAATTTAAATCTAGTTGATCCTGGAGAGCAAGTTGCTATAAACCTAAAAGCCATGTTTGAAAGTCACTTAAAGCTAAATGATTCTTTAGAAAAAAATGGTAAAAAAGAGTTCTATGTTAGTGATAGGGCACAGAATTTTGCTAATATTTGCTCACGATTTCTTGGAATAAAAGCAAGAGTGGGAGTTGATAATGTTTTTATTATTTAAAAGGTGTAAAAATAGCGCAATTCTTTTCATAGAATTGCGCTTAAATGTTTATAGGATTTTTGTTGTGTAAGCCACTAGTCGATAAAAATAAAAAAATGCTAAAAATATTGTTAGTGATATTCCGACTAGTATATTATAGTAATATGCACTAAAGGTCGATAGCAACTGTGGCCAGAGTCTTGTGCTAAGGTGAAAGTTCTTAAAATATAGGGTTGGCATTTGTCTAAAATCAGACAGAGGCGGGTGATAACAACCTTTTTTCTCTGGGAAGACTTGTTCTGGCCAGACAATGAAACAAATTTTAGCAAATATTTGTATTTTTTTTACTACATAGCGTTTACTCGTTAATCGTAGGATTGGCCAACCTTTGTTTAGTAGGCAAAATCCAATAATGCCATTGATAATGACCAAAGAAGCCCAAAAAGACATCGTAATCAAACTTATTGTCGAAATAAGGAATTGCTTAATTAAGTTAGTTGAAGTGCTTTTATCTTTTAAGTCGTTATTATGCTTGCTC
This sequence comes from Patescibacteria group bacterium, assembly GCA_016784175.1. Classification (GTDB taxonomy): domain Bacteria; phylum Patescibacteriota; class Patescibacteriia; order Patescibacteriales; family BS150m-G62; genus BS150m-G62. The sequence continues at coordinate 3,073 of JADHVC010000020.1, forward strand.
AGTGTAAAAAATAGTCTGCTGTGATTTGTTAAAAAGAACATGATCATCTCCAGTTTCTCGTAGTGATTATTTTAGGTTAATGATTTATTAATGATAAGTATAACCTACGGGATTTATTTAAGCAAGGTTCTATGTCATTATTACTAATATTGTTATGAATTTGACAAATATATAAGTATAGTTATTTTGTCCACAGTTGACAAAATTACGCATGTTTGATATCATTAGATTATAAAGTTTCAAAGAATTCAAATCCCAATCTTTGCAAGATGGGATTTTTTTTGTTTGAAACTTTGATAAAAATAAAAAGTTGGCTTATATAAGTGAGCTAACAAAGCAATATGAAACACAAAAAATTAAAAAAATTACACAATGTAGAAAAGAAAGTAATGTCTGCTACGCAAAAGGCACTTATAATTTTGGTTGAAATAGCATTAATTTGCGATTTTTCTATCTATCCACTACCTGTTAATGCCGCTGAGCTTGAAATTGTGGGGATAGACTCTAACGCAGAGTTTTCGCTTGAAGATAAAATTATAGAAATGGAAACATCTCCCGATGAAATAAATAAGGCTCTACAGATGATTGAAGAGAGAGAGAGGATTGTTGAAGATGAGATTAGAGCGAACAGAGAACGTCTTGAGATAGAAATGCAAGTGTTCAAAGATGAGCAAGCTAGATTAGAGCAAATAGAAGAACAGGAGATAAAAGAATTGGAACAAGTTAAGAAAGAAACAGAACAGGCGATAAAAGATAAGCAAGTCAGTAAACAAGCTAAGCCTGTTAAAAAAGAAGTACAAAATCAAGACCAACCTAACGCAACTATTATTGAGCTTCCTCGTGGAGTTAAAGTATATGCAAAAACTCCGGCATCAGATAATAAGGAATATAAGGTACTTTGGTCAGACTACAGAACATTTACTGGTTACAATTCGGATCCTTGGCAAACAGATGACACGCCATGTATAGCAGCTAATGGTTTTGATGTTTGTCAGCATGGAATAGAAGATACGGTTGCTGCTAACTTTTTACCATTTGGAACGAAAATTAGAATACCAGAAAAATTTGGTGATAGAATATTTATTGTAAGAGACAGAATGAACCGTCGTTACCCAAACAGTGTAGATATTTGGATGATATACAAGGAAGATGCAAGGGCTTTTGGTCGCAGATCGTTAAGAATGGAAGTTGTAGAAGAAATTGAATAAATAAATAAAATTTAAAAAAACAATTATTTAATATTAGTTTCGCGTAATATATCAACTACTATTGGCAAATTTTGAAGATAGTGGAGGATACAAAACATATTTTTGTAAAAAATTAATGAGGATCACTAATTCTTGCGAAAATACATTAACTAATAAATGAGCTAATATTAAATTAATATATAAAATTATCATTTATGGGATGATAAATCAAAGCAATTATTTATGGGATAATTGAGTAAAATGCTTAATCATTTATGGGATGATAAATTAAAGCAATTATTTATGGGATAATTGATAGCATATAAAAAATATAGTCAAAAAGAAGGCCTGCATTAGTAAGAAACTATCAGGCCTTTTATTATTAAGTGTAATTGCTGCTAGATACAACCGAAATGCGTTATTATATTATATTTTTTTATTGACATTCACTATAAATATAATATAATAAACTAATGATAAAAAACTATTCCAAAATAAATCAATATCGATCTAACATAGTTGTGTTTGTCTGTCTAAGAAATAGGCAGTGGTTTTGGTTTGGTAAAATATAAAAACAAAAAGCAAAAAAAACCAACAACTGACTGCCTATAAAGCGGTCAGTTTTTTTTCGATCTTTTACAAGGGGAAAAGTCATGTCAACGAACTTAGGTTTAAAGGGTCAATGTTTTGGACGTTGTGCTAATGATGAGGCAATGCAAACATTCCAAGAAGAAGTTAATGCTTTGACGATTTTTGATCTCGCAACGAAAATTCCAATTTACGCAAAGTGTTGCAATCCAAACAAGCTAGAAATAGCAGTTGATAGATATTTGGTGTTGTGGACTACTGAGGACAATCTTAAGTGTCTTCAATGGTTTCGTAACTTTATTGCCCTTTCTTTTTGGCAGCGTAAGGACCTTCTTAATCTTCAAAGGTTTTATACACAAGCGTTTAAGCACTCAAAGCTATGTCCTAGCAGCGCACCCATAATCTGTCAGCTTCTTAAAATAATGTGTATTTATGACAAAGAGGATGCTTTAATATCAAGCCTAAACATAATTGATCTGAAGTGGATAGCAACCGATCGTCCCGATATTTGGTCTAGGATTAATACTTTTATTGATCATAACTAATAGTCGTTTTATAAAGGTCTCGTATCAATACGAGGCCTTTTTCATAATTATTTATTTTTCACTTGAATTAATCAAGAAAATTTGCTAATTTTTATAAATAGACTGTAGATTAATAGTATAGGGTGAAATCTTTAAAGTCTTGGTCTGGTGGCCAAGTGGTAAGGCAAGGGTCTGCAAAACCCTCATCGTGGGTTCAAATCCCACCCAGACCTCAAATGAATTATTTTCGTTTTTGAAATATTAAGAATTTTTTTATAAAAAGTTTTAAGCAAAAATAATAGCGACCAAAGTTTATTGGTCGCTATTTGAGATGCGTTTATTTAGATTTTTGTTGGCTGTTGTTGATTGTGTTCGATTTCTTGAATGATTCTATCAGCTTGGTCTGCGATTTCTATGGCCTTTTCTACAGCGCTTCCTATGTATTGTTGGGGATCGAGTAGCTTATTAAGCATATCCGTTGGCACCTTTTCAAGGGCGTTTTGAAGATTTGTATTTATCCTCGACTCGGCTATGAGTGCATCGATAAGTGATATCCCCTTTTTTTTGTTTACTTTAGGCACAAGGGTGTGATTAATTAAATGGTGCGCATCGTCTTCATAGCCAAACTGTTGAAGTAACAAGTATAGTGGCTCGGCCATAATTAAATCGCCTTGGAGCTTTAAGTTTCTTTGGCATCTTTCTTCGTCGATTCCTATATTATTTAGGAAAGGAGAGTTGTCTTTGTTTAGCCGTAAAAGTGAGTTCAGTTGGTGTTGCAGATTGACGACGATAATAGGGAAGTCTCTTGAAACAGAGCTTCCAGTTAGATCGCGTTGATGCTCACTAATTAATGTATGCCCTACTTTTTCTAGTTCACCCATATTCTTTGTCCACATTCCTTCCATATTTTCAAAATGAACGGGATTTCGTTTGTGCGGCATTGTGGATGATCCAGACTGACTTTCGCTAAATTCTTCTCTTATTTCATTTATTTCGGTTCGCATTAAGCTTCTACAATCTCGTCCAAATTGAGCAATGCTGGCAGATAAAGTTGTGCAAGCAGAAAGATAGCTATATAATGGACCTGGCGGAAGAATTTGTGTGCTAATTTTGGCTGGCTTCAAATTTAATGGTTCTAGCACAAGGCATTCAAATGATTTTCCGAATAGTCTTTGTGCAGCATCTTCAACGCCAAGAAGAACTTGCGCGTTGTAAGCGCCTACTGGACCGGAGATTTTACCAACTAAGTTTTTTTCTGCATTGCGAAGTGCTTTCCAGTCATATAGAATCCTGTCCAAGATTGTAGCCAACCAAAAACCAATTGTAATTGGTACGGCATGTTGGCCATGGGTCCTCCCGATCTGTATAATTTTGCTTGTTTCACGAACTCTATTAGTTAATGCTTTTACAACACTCATAATTGCTGGTTGAAGTGCATTATTGTGTGCAGATTTAAATTGAAGAACTTGACCTGTTGATAAAGCATCATAGCTTGTTAGGGGGAAGTGAACAAACTTGCCTAATTCTGGACCAGTTATTTCTTTTGCAAGGATTATCCAAGCCCGAACATCGTGTTGTGTTATGGTTCGTTCAACCCTGTCAACTTCCGTTGTAGTAATGGCGAGTAATTTTTTCATCATTTCACCATCTAAAAGCTGTATGGTTTGTTTGGGAATTATTCCTAGGCTTCCCAGTGCTAGTAGTGTTGAAATCTCTACTCGCGCGGGACCACTTTGCCAAAGGTTATCATAACCAAAAATTGGTATCATTTGTTTTGGTTGATATCTTGGGTTACCAGGCAATTGAAGATTAGGTGTAGGTTTGGAAACGGCGCTATTTGGTTCGCTCATTGTTCTTCTCCATTGTTATGTTTGAGAATCGGATTTGTAAAGATCAATAAATAATAATTGTAGCTAAGATTAATAAATTTGTAAAATTTACTTAGCAATTGTTAGCAATTTTGCTTAGCAATAGCTTTTGGGAAAAAATGCATAAAGTTTCACTTATTATATGCGCTTGTAGATAAAGTTTTTTAAACATATAATATAAAAATGCAAACTCCACAAAGAAAGCTAGGTAAATTTTCTCATCTTAAGCCAGACCCTTTTATAACCAGGGCTAAATATATAGAGCTTGAAAATAAATTGAAAAAGTTAAAAAATAGTCAACCTTATGCAAGGTCTGAGGTCAGACGATTGGCAGAGATGGGCGATTTTTCTGAAAATCATGCTTATCAAATGGCGAAGGGTCGATTGCGAGGGATAAACCAACAAATTCTTGATATAGAGGACCACCTAAAGCGATCCGAGATAATTAATGAGGGGAATAAAACTAATGTTGTTTTGCTGGGAAGTGTTATAACTATTGAAGTGAATGGTAAGCAAAAAAATCTCCAATTGTTAGGGTCGTCAGAAACTAACCCAAAGGCTGGCGTTATTTCCCACAATTCTTTAGTTGGTGCTGCTTTATTGGGGCGTAAAGTCGGAGAGGTAGTAAAAATTAAGCTTCCAGTCAAAGAGGTCGAATATAAAATAATAAAGGTAGCGTAAATATACCACCAATTTTAGATACATAAAACAAATAAAAAAGTGGACATCGTATAAGGATAATCCACTTGTAAAGTGATTTTTTTAATTTTGAATACTTGTTATTTTATTGCTTTGCAAGTATTATCAATTGCCCTTCTTCGTTTATTGCTTGAAGCGCAAATAATACTTTTTTAACGTAATTATCTTTGCTTGGTTTATAGCCATTTCTAAGCATCTCCCGAGCTTTTGTAGGACCTTGGTTGAAGGCATACAATTGCCATTCAATTGTTGTGAACCCATAACGGTCACGGAGTGTAGTAAGATATTTCGTACCAAGCCATATGTTGTTCCATGGTTGCGTGATGTTGCCTTTGAACTTAAGCTCTTTTGCAACTATTCGCTTAAGTTGCATTAACCCACATGCTTCAGATCTCGAGCAAAGTTTTGGTTTTCCGCTTGATTCAACGGCTATAATTGCTGCTGTTAGTTTTGGATCGATACCATTCTGCTTGCTTACCATTCTAATTCTGCCACCAAATACTCGTTCAATTTCTCTAAGGTTGTTGGGTATCCCCTTTCCCCATTTACGAAATTTTTCATCATGAAGAATTTTGTGAAAATCTTTATTGTAATTTGGACCATTTAATGCATAGTGTTTTTCATCTGCAACGGAACTTGTTGATAAAAAGATCAATAATAATGCCATTATTCGAACAATTAAAGCAGAATGTGTACCCTTCATTTGAAACTCCTTTATTTATTGTTTGATATGGATGAATATATACAATATAATATATTTTTAAAATAAAGTCAATAGCAATTTTAGTAATTTTTAGTAACTGCTAAAAATTACTACATATTCCAAATGCGCTCAAAAATAATGTAGGTATAGTGGTAGTTGCCAATTTTAATATGGAGGTATCCTTATTGTGATAATAAAAAAAAGGCTAAACTCTAATCTATTTGGGTGGTTTTTTATTTGCATATATTTTATACTTAAATAATGAAAAATATAAAATCATTGGAATATTTAAAATCAATTAAACTACAAGTATTTAATATAATTCAAGGATATCTGCCTGTGAAAACGCCAGACGCTCACTATGACATGGTGCTAGATTATCCCAATAGACAAGGTAAATATTTTCGTCCCGGCTTGCTTTTGCTTTCATGCGAGATGTATGGCGGAAATATTGAGGAAGCTTTGTTGTCTGCTGCTGCTATTCAGCTTTCAGAAGATTGGCTTTTAATCCATGATGATGTTGAAGACGGTTCGGAAGAGCGTCGAGGTAAACCAACTTTAAATGTTCTTCACGGTAATGAGTTGGCTATTAATGCCGGAGATGCTCTACATGTTATTATGTGGCAAATATTAGGAGATAATATTAATTTGTTGGGTGATAATAGGGGACATCAAATATATAATCTTTTTAATCAGACACTCTTAACCACTATCGAAGGGCAGTATTTGGATTTATCTTGGATTCATTCTGACCAAGTAGAAGTTGAAGAAAGTAATTACTTTGACATGATTACTCGTAAAACCTGTTATTATACTGCTGTAGCACCGCTTCAAATTGGTGCTATTATTGCAGGGCAAACAAAAAAAGAGCTTGAATCAATTAAGGACTGGGCTATCCCTTTTGGTTATGCATTTCAAATTTGGGATGATTGCATGAATTTAACTAGTACGAAGCAAGGCAAAGAGTTGGCAGGGGATATCTTGGAAGGCAAAAGGACTTTGATTTTATCTCATCTGTTAAAAAATTGTTCAGATGCTGAAAAAGAAAAAGTTATAAAAATATATTTAAAAAATAGGGGAGACAAGCAAGAAGGCGATAAGCAGTATATTTTAGCACTAATGCATGGGTACGGAAGTATAAAGTATGCTCAAGGCATAGCCAAAAATTACTCCGCCAGTGCACTAAAAGTCTTTGAAAGCAATACCGATCACTTAAAGGGTTCAATCTATAAACAATATATTCAAGAATTGATGGAATTTGTGGTGAATCGAGAGCAATAAAAAAAAAGCCCAGTTAATTTTATAACTGAGCTCTGATGTTTTTTATTTGCAAAGATCTAGTAAAAATTAAAGCAAAAATAAGTTGATCAATTTTTGCTTAGAAATTAAGTATGCAATATTTTTGTTGTATGTTCTCCTGGGTTTATGTTGGTTTTACCAGTTAGTGTTTGCAAGATTGCTAAGTGAGAAACTAAAATATAGTGTTTAGGGTTATTTTTAGTTAAAGGTTCTTTCATCGACTCTTTTACTAACCAAGGTTCAATTTTTGCTACTCGCTCTAGTAACTTTTTTTTACTCTCCACTGTATGCAATTTTTTCCTAAGTTCTAGCGCTAACCCGTCTAAGCATACATGTTCCCAATATCGATTTTCAAGATAATCCGTTTGATTTAGGTTTTCAGGGTTTGTGGCTGCTCTATTTCCAGCTACATTGCTTCTTACTTTTGAGCCCCCTGATTCAAGTTTTCCGACTCTTTCTGTTGTTCCATGTAAAAGCCAGCGTAATACTATTGGATCAAAGTTTTTTATCTCGTTTAGCAGGAAAAGCTCCTTTACTGTATCGTTTAGTTGAGTGCTTATACCAGCTAAGAACTGACCGTTAAAAATATTTCGATTTTGAAGTGTCTCAAAAATTATCCGACTTGTTTCTAAGGCTCTTGGGGAAGCAGAGGTGAATATTAATACTTTTTCATTGGACTGCATACTAAAGGCGATGTCTTCTGCAGTCTCTTGCATTTGCTTTTTTCCAATTATGCTAAGGTCATCAGCAGTCTCAATCGTTACACTGCGTTCATTTTGTTGATAAAAAGCTGACCCAACGCGCACAGTAGTTATTTTTAAATCGTTCATGATTTATCCTCACATTGAGTGAATGTTGAAAAAGAACAGATATGTTAATATTTAAACAGCTTTAATTTTAAAAATCAAATCATATATGCACAAGCTTAATTGGATGGCAGATTATAAAGAAAAAGAAATTGCCGATATTTACAATATTTTTCAGAAAATATTGGTTTCTAAGGCTTATCCGTGTACAAAAGGTAAATTTCAAATCCCTATCTCTATAGAGCCTTTTTTGATCCAAGAGGAGGAATATAGAAAATTACAGGAAAAAATCAAAATATTCTTCAATGCAGTCAAAAAAGTTGTTGATGAATATTATATAAATCCAATATTGCAACAAATTATTAGTATTCATCCTAGTGAAGCTAAATTGATCGAACTAGCGCAGAATCAGAATATGTCTGGTATTATTCGGCTTGACATGTTTTATAGCGATCAGCCAAAAATAATAGAAATCAATTCTGATTTTCCAGATGGTTTTTTTATGCACGATGTAACTTATCAGGAGATTAGTGGCTACATAAAGGAATATAAGGGCATTAAAATGTCTGAAAAGCACTCAGCTCTATTTAACGAGTTATTGTTGAGCCAAGGTGTTTCGAAAGATCAATTTATTTTCATTGCTTATGAAAATGAGCGTACTTTTATTGATGAGTTTATTTTATGTCGAGATAGTCTTAGGGAGCATGGTTGGTTAAATGTCGAAGTGGGATTTTTTAGTGATTTAGAATGCGAAGCTAATGATATATATATTAAAGGTAGAAAAGTCGATGTGATTAGGCGAGGGGCTGAGCTATCTAAGGTTAGAAAGATTGCTAGCTTTACAGATTTTTTTTGCAATACCTCCAATTCTGAGCTTAAAATGATTAATAATTTTAAGATGCGTCTATTTGGGCATAAAGCAATTTTAGCTATCCTTTATTCGAAGCAGTTCCAGTATTTATTTACAAATGAGGAAGTAGAAGTAATAAGAGAGCTGTTACCAGAAACGCTAGATTTAAATAAAGAGACCGTCGACTTTGCTCTTAGTAAAAAGGATAAATGGGTCTTAAAGCCAGCTGACTTAACTGAAGGCCAGGAAATAATTTTTGGTAATACAAAAACTCAATCAGAATGGAACGAAAGCATAAAGCACTGTGTTTATAAAGATAGTAAAAAGTGGGTTTTGCAAGAAAAGATAACAATACCAAGTGCAATGTTTACTGTATTTAACAAGGAAAAGGGGTTAGCTTCACAAATAAAAAAACATGATTTTTGTCCACATATTGTGCTTGCCGGAAATGATACATATTTTGGAAATATTCTAGTGAGATTCTCAGAGCAAGATATTTTGAATGTAATGCAGGGTGGAGGAATAACTTATGCTTATCCATATGTGAACTGATTGTGGATATTGATAATTTAACAAATTTATGGTTAAGTTAATACTATGAAAATACTTGCTATTGAAACATCGTGTGATGAGACTGCTGCATCAGTATTAGTTGGTGAAGGCGATGATATAAAAATTTTATCTAATATTGTTTCCTCTCAAATACAATTACATGCTACGTATGGTGGTGTCGTTCCAGAACTTGCTGCTCGCGAGCATGTTGTTAATATTATCCCCGTTATTGATAAAGCCTTAAGCGAAGCCGGCATGTCTAGTGAAACTGCTAGTTCTAAACTTGATGTAATAGCTGTGACTATTGGCCCCGGTCTAATAACTTCTCTTCAGGTTGGGGTGGAAACTGCTAAGGTTTTGTCATATATCTGGAAAGTACCACTTGTTGCTGTTAATCATATCGAGGGTCATATATACTCGAATTTTATTGATGTTTCGCCAGTCTTGCCTGCACTAATTTTGACTGTTTCTGGTGGACACACAAGTCTTGTTATGATGAGTGAGCATGGCAAGTGTAAAGTAATTGGTGAAACGGTAGATGATGCTGCGGGTGAAGCTTTCGATAAAGCTGCTAAGATGATGAGTTTGGGTTACCCTGGAGGGCCAATTGTGTCTAAGCAGGCTGCTATTTTTCAAAAAACTGGTCAAGACTCAAGCATAAGATTACCCCGTCCAATGCTTTATTCTAAGAATAATAATTTTTCATTTTCCGGTCTTAAAACAGCACTTCTCTATAAGATTCAAAAAGATACAACTTGGAAAGAGCGCGTTCCTGAGTATTGTTACGAATTCGAACAAGCCATTATAGATACTCTAATATATAAAACAATTAAAGCTGCTAAAGCAAATAACATTAATATTATTATGCTTGCAGGCGGAGTTTCAGCTAATAATAGATTAAGGATTCAACTGAAGGAAATGGTTAGAAAACAGCTCCCAAATGCCAAGCTTTATATACCAGATCTTAAATATACGACGGATAATGCTGCTATGATAGCTGTAGCTGGTTATTATAAAGCCCTCCGAAAAGAATTTACTCCATGGCAAATACTTAAAACAAGCTGTAACCTAGAGCTATAATGATTGATACAATCATTTGAAAATTTACTTTTAAACTGTTAAGCTTTTTATATGATCAGTAAAATAAAAAAACAAATAGTTTTTTCTGGTATCCAGCCGTCCGGCAATCTTCATTTGGGCAATTATTTAGGTGCGATAAAGCAATGGATTGATATGCAGCAAAATTACAGTTGTATTTTTTGCATTGTAGACTATCATGCCATCACTATTCATCAAGATCCAAAAGAACTTAAGCGACGAATCTTAGAAATTGCAAAAATTTATTTAGCTAGTGGAATAGATCCAAAAAAATCAATAATTTTTCAACAATCAGATATTAAAGAACATACAGAATTAGCATGGATCCTTAATTGTACTGCTCGCGTTGCAGATTTAGATAAAATGACACAGTTTAAAGATAAATCTGGGAAAAATAAAGAGTCTGTTAGTGTCGGTCTTTATGACTACCCTGTTTTAATGGCAGCTGATATTTTGATTTACGGTGCGCAAATTATTCCAGTGGGGGAAGATCAGCTTCAACATGTCGAGTTGGCTCGCACAATAGCTAAGCGGTTTAATTCTCAATTTGGTAATATTTTTAGGATTCCTGAAGCTCAACTTCAAAAACAGGGTGCTCGTATTATGGGATTGGATGACCCGATTAAAAAAATGAGTAAAAGTGCGGTGAATACTAATAACTATATTGCTCTAAACGAAAAGCCAGAAATTGCTCGCAATAAAATAATGCGTGCGGTAACCGATTCTGGAGGAGAAATAAAATATAACTCTCAAAGTAAGCCAGCCATCTCAAATCTCTTGACTATTTACTCATTAATTACCAATATTAGCATTAAAGAGCTTGAAAAACAATACGCTGGGAGGGGATATGGAGATTTTAAAAGAGAGCTTGCCCAAGTTGTAGAAACTTTTTTAATAGGATTTCAGGCTAAGTATAATAAAATTAGCGATAAAGAGGTCTTTGATATATTAAAAGCTGGTGCTACAAAGCTTGAGCCAATAGCCCAAAAAATCATCACCAATGTTAAAAAGAATATTGGGTTGAGCTAATTATTTTTTTATATAAATGTTATAAACTGTTGACATTTTATTGTTGTATGTTAACCTAATAAGTATTAGGTATGTTCTTTTCTCAAATAAGAGGAGGGTTTAAATAGGATGTAAAAAAAATCATAGACTTTATACGCTAAATAAAACAAAACAAATCAAACAAACTAAAAAAAGAAAGGAGAAGTACATTGAGCAGCGGTTCATCGAGCGGTTCATCGCAACAAAATCAGAACATTTTTCCACTTAACTATATCATAGGCCTGATGGCATTTGGTTATTGTATGGCACAAGGTGGAAAAGATTGTAAGAAGAATCTGGATCCAAGCACGGCAAGCATGACACCGAAGGAATATGAAACTCATATTTTAACGGAGGTGCAAAATAGGCGATTGGATCAGGAAGATCACGAATTGGGTTTTGGTATACATATTCAATGCCACTCCTAAGTAAAGTTTCAAAATCCTCTCTAACCTTAACCAAAGCCTTGTGTAACAGCAAGGCTTTTTTCTATGTTTCTATATTTGATTATGGACTTAATTCTAAAATTTATGTATACTTAAAAATCATAATCGACCAATTTTTTACAAATTTGAAATATGAATAAACATATAATTATAAATGGAGCTCGAGTTCATAACTTAAAAAATATAAGTTTAAAAATTCCTCGTAATAAACTAGTTGTGATTACTGGACTTTCGGGTTCTGGTAAGTCTAGTTTAGCTTTTGATACTATTTATGCCGAAGGCCAAAGACGCTATGTTGAATCGCTTTCTGCTTATGCCCGTCAATTTATTGGTTTAATGGATAAGCCGGATGTCGATTCGATTGAAGGTCTTTCGCCAGCTATTTCAATTGACCAAAAATCAACTTCTCATAATCCTCGATCAACAGTTGGAACTGTGACAGAAATTTATGATTATCTTCGCTTGTTATTTGCTCGTGTTGGTGTTCCTCATTGTCCAAAGTGTGGTAGTGTCATTCAGAAACATTCAATAGACGAAATAGAGGACAGTATTGTGAAAACTTTTGAAAATAAAAACATTCTAATCCTTTCTCCATTGGTTAAAGATAGAAAAGGGGAGCATAGAAGCGTGCTGGAAAATGTGCAAAAAGCTGGGTTTTCTCATGTTAGGTTAGACAGGAAAGTTGTTACTCTTGGGGATGCTTTTGAAGTTAAACTAAGTAAAACTCATAAGCATTCTATAGAAATGGTGATTGATAATTTAAATGTTACAAGTGACAAGGAAGACTTATCTCGATTGTTCGAGGGGATTGAGCGAGCTTTAGATTATTCTAATGGTTCTATTATTGTTCAAGAGGTTGGTCAAGAAAGTGCAAAAAATAAAGAAATTTTATATTCCCAAGCTTTTGCTTGTGTTAAGTGTGATATTAGTTTGCCAGAAATTGAGCCAAGAAGTTTTTCTTTTAATTCACCTCACGGGGCCTGCATGAGTTGCACTGGTCTTGGAATTAAACGTGAAATCGATCCAGAGCTTATTTTAAATAAAAATTTAACTATTGCCCAGGGTGCGATTAAGCCTTGGTCTCGGTCTGCCGGCCATTCACAAGTATGGATGATGCGTATTTTAGGAATGGTTGCCTCTCGTTATAATTTTGATTTAAACACTCCTCTGGACTCTTTGTCGGAAGAGCAAATGAAAATTATATTGCATGGTACTGGTGGTGAAAGCTTTGATGTTGATTACGTTAGTTCTCGGTTTACTGGTGAGTTAAGTACAGAGTTTGAAGGGGTGATTCCAAATTTAGAGCGTCGTTATAAGCAAACTGAATCTGACCATGTTCGTCGGGAGGTAGATGGCTACATGCGTGAGTTGATTTGTCCATCATGTAATGGTGCTCGTCTTAAAAAAGAAATTCTAGCGGTGCGTGTTGGTAGTTATTCCATTAATGATCTTACAATAGCTTCAATAGGGGAGGCAAAAGATATTTTTACAAATTTTAGCAAGCGGCATACCTTAACTAAATCTCAGCAACAAATCTCTGTCCCAATTATGCGAGAGATAAATACTCGTTTAAATTTTTTGAGTAATGTTGGACTGAACTACCTTACTTTATCACGTGCAGCTAACACTCTTTCTGGTGGAGAGGCACAACGTATTCGTTTAACTACTCAAATTGGGTCAGCTCTTATGGGAGTGTTGTATATATTGGATGAACCATCAATTGGTTTACACCAAAGAGATAATCAAAAATTAATTCATACTTTGGAGGAACTAAGGGATCTTGGAAATACAGTTATCATAGTGGAGCATGATCGTGATACAATGCTTGCTTCGGATTGGATTGTAGACATCGGACCCGGGGCTGGTGAACATGGTGGTTGTATTGTTGCTGAGGGTACCGCTAAAGATATAAAAAATAATCGTAAGTCTATAACAGGAAAATATTTATCATACAAGAAACAGATTCAGACCAATCGTGAACCGCGTAAAGGTAGTGGTGCTTTTCTTACAATTAATAAAGCTAGCGAGCATAATTTAAAAGATATTACAGTTAGTTTTCCGCTCGGCAAGTTTATTGCGATTACCGGAGTCTCTGGGTCCGGTAAGTCAACTTTAATGACGGATATTTTGGCTAGAGCATTAAATCAAAAGTTCTATCATGCAAAAGCTATTCCCGGTAAGCATGAGTCAATTGATGGAATTAGCTTTTTAGATAAAATTATAGATATTAATCAGTCTCCTATTGGTCGCACTCCTCGATCTAATCCTGCGACCTATACTGGCGCATTTACTCCTATTCGAGAGCTTTTTGCTAGTCTTCCTGAGTCTAAGATACTTGGTTATAAGGCCGGTCGGTTTTCTTTTAATGTTACTGGTGGTCGTTGCGAAGCTTGTTCTGGTGATGGTTTGGTTAAAATTGAAATGCAATTTTTGCCTAATGTTTATGTTGATTGTGAGGTTTGTAAAGGTGCTCGCTATAACAAAGAGGCTTTGGAGATCCACTACAAAGGACATACAATTGCAGATGTATTAAATTTAACAGTTGAAGATGCCTTAACGTTGTTTAAGAAGATTCCGGCGATTGCAGATAAGCTTTTGACACTAGAACAAGTTGGACTGGGTTATATTAAACTTGGTCAAAGTGCCACAACATTATCTGGAGGTGAAGCGCAAAGAATTAAACTTTCAACAGAACTCTCTCGTCGTTCAACCGGAAGAACTCTTTATATCTTAGATGAGCCAACTACTGGTCTACACTTCGAAGATATAAAAAGACTTTTAGGTATTCTTAATAAATTGGTCGACAAAGGAAACACAGTTTTAATTATAGAGCACAACATTGATGTGATTAAATCAGTTGACTGGATAATAGATCTTGGACCAGAGGGTGGAGCAGGTGGTGGACAGATTGTTGCCGAAGGGACTGCCGAAGATGTTGCACAAGTAGAGGAGAGTTGGACTGGCAGATTTCTAAAAAATGAAATGTAGGGGTATTAATTTCGTAAGTGCTCACTATATCTGCATTATTTTTGAGCGCATATGGAATATGTAGTAATTTTTAGCAGAAGTTAACTTAAAAAATTTTATGTTTGAGTGAAGCGAGTTTAAAATTTTTGTTAAATTGTGCGTAAAAAATTGCCCAATATTCAATCCTAAGCGAAAAAGTGATGCAGATATAGTGAGCAGTTAGTTAATTTCTTTTTACTCTTGTTATTCCGCTACATGTCACAATTTCAATATTTCTTTTTTCAAGTTCATCTAAGAATAAATTTATTCCCAGTGAGTCACTTGAAATATGTCCAGCTACGACAACATTGATATGCGCTTTTTCTGCTTCTTTTTTGTGCGCCTCACCCATATGCATGCTGATAATAGTACCAATTCCAGCTTGAGACATTTTTTCATACATTTCTTTAGATCCATTAGTGCCTCCAGTAAACTCTGTTACAACAATTCTTCCACAACTATTTTGTGGTGAACCAGCGAATATTTTTGGTCCAGCATTTATTTCGCTGGCTCGTTTGTATTCAGGAATTTCATTTAGTATCTCTAGTATGTCTTCGATGTATTCTGGTTTTCTCTCTGTAAATAGTTTATCTAAAAAAGTCGCCCCCATGTTATCACAAGGGGTATGAATGCAGGCAAAGTTAATATTTAAAAGTTTTGCAAAATCTACAAATCGATTGTGATTGGTAGGCGATAAGTTCCTATCAACTTCTGCAATTCGTTCTTTTAAAACTGATTCCGCGATGTTTATTGGCACACCATATTGAGCGAGAATTTGTGCTTGCATATCCATGACGCTATGCATATCAGCCAAAGCCTTTCCTTCTGGGTGATGAGCAATTACCAAGTCTATGTTTCCAAGTTGTTTGGCGAGCAATAACTCTGAACCTTCAATGTCTATTCCAATTAATAATTTTTTAATTTCGGAATTATTATCATTGAGTATTCTTGTGTCAGCAAATGGGTTAACTAATTTTTCTAAATCAAATTTTTGTTTAGCTTTTTCATCTAGTTTGTTAAAGGTTTTTCTAACCCTATCTAAGTATTTTTTGACTACTTCGTCTCCCCGTAAATCATTTTTAATTCCCATTTCAATTGCTAGCTTATATATTTCTTGTGTGAACATAATTGCAAAATTAAATATTTAATATCGATTAATCTTTTTAGCATAAAATAAATAATTAGTCTAGATATTTATTGTTGGCTTGTATTGACAAAATAATTCATTAGATGTAGAATGTCTTTAGTTAGCAGTTCTTTATACAAAGTTTCATTAACAATTCCAAGTAAAGGAAAAAAAATGCTATATGTTCCAGTTCTAGTATTGCGTGACCCAGCAATAACTGGCTTTGATCTGGCAATTGCTATGCCAAACAAAAAAGGACAGTTTTGTAGAAAAATAGATAATATTAGTGACCAAGAACTACAAACAACAAGAGCTTTAATAGCCTCGCTTAATTTTATTGAAGGCAGCAGTAAACTAATATTTTTTCAACCAAAAGTTACCATGGGAGAATTAAAAAATTATAAAAGAATGACTATTGTAAAAGTCGACGATCAATTGGTAAAAGAAATCGAAGGAAGGGTTTGTGATGATTGCGATAACTCTGCCGTTCAATCTCTTAGTGGGCACACCTTGGAATTAAATGCTAAAGCAGGATTGAAAAATAGAATTCCACCCAAGGTTCATTTTCCTGGTCAATTGAACGGTGTATTCGGGTTTGTCTATTTAGTGGACAAAGAAATGCATAAAAGGATAAAAAGTGAGACAAAAAAAAGTACCACAAAGGATATAATTTTACCATGTAGCGGTCATAACAAGATGGTGATAGTCGACATAGCGTTCATTAAAGATGTATTGGCAAGCTAAAGAGCTGAAGAAAATACATAGACCGAGAGTCATAAAGCTCGGTCTATATTTTTTTGTAACTGCTCACTATATCTGCATTATTTTTGAGCGCATATGGAATATGTAGTAATTTTTAGCACAATTTAACTTAAAAAATTTTATGTTTGAGTGAGGCGAGTTTAAAATTTTTGTTAAATTGTGCGTAAAAAAATTGCCCAATACTCCATCCTAAGCGAAAAAGTGATGTAGACATAGTGAGCAGTTACATTTTTTTTACCATGTAGGTGTTATGTAATCTATAGCCTAATTTTCGATAGTAGCCTCTTACACCAACACCAGAAATAATAGCAATTTTATTTAGATTATTTTTTATGATAATCTTTTCAGCTTCTGCCATTAATTGTTTACCAATACCTTTGTGTTGTACATTTGTTTGCGATTTAAGTTGTGATAATTCTCCGTAGACATGCAGCTCGCGTATTAAGGCGCAATCTTTTAAATATTTTGAGGTGTATTTAGATTTTTGATCTGGAATCCTAAGTCTACAGAAGCCTAAAAGTTTACTATTTTTTGACTCATAGCTAATAAAGTATTCAGTACTGTTCGCTGCTTTGTAGTCAATAATTTTTAATTCATAGTTAATTATTTTTAGTTCTCTTGGCTCTCTACATCTTATGCATTGGCATTGTACGCCTTTTTGCTGCAATACTTGTCTTAAGTTTGTAATTTTATTTCCTGCTACAATTGATTCACCTGGAATGTCACGAATCAAACGAATAATTCTAACATAAGGTGGAACAACTTTTTTGCATTCGGTTATAATATTTTCCAATTCTTCTGTACTATATGGTATATATTCACCAGCCTTCCACCATTCATAAAGTAAACTTCCTTGAGTAACAACTGTTGGATAAAATTTTATTTGATCTGGCTGAAAACGTTCATCAGTAAAAATTGTTTTAAATTTTTCGATATCATTTTTTGGCGTAGATCCAGGTAATGCCGGCATCCAATGGTACGTTATTTTGAATCCCCAGTCGCGCAACATTTTAGTAGCGTCTACCACTTCTTTTATCCCATGGCCTCTATTGTTTTTATTTAATACTGCATCGTCAATAATCTGCACTCCAATTTCAACTCGTGTGCATCCCATTTCTCGCATTTTCATCAACTCTTTTTCATTTATCCAGTCGGGTCTGGTTTCTAAAGTTAAACCAACTATTCTATATTTTGCATTTTCATTTTTTTTCTGTTCTTCTAGTAATCGTTTTTTTAATAAATTAATATTTAGCTTAGAGTTTGTTGTTTTTAATTCCGAATTATTCTTTTGAGTAACAGAACCATATTCATTAGCAGCCTTAAAACATTCAGTAATATACCAATATTTATATTTATCTGGTAGGGCTGACCAAGTACCACCTATGACAATTAATTCTATTTTAGTGGGGAAGTGGCCATTGTTAATTAGTGATTGCAGTCTTGCTTGGACTTGATTGTATGGATCGTATTTATGTCTAATGGCTCGCATGACGGCTGGCTCGTTGCTTAAATAGCTCTTTGGTACTCGCGCTTCTGTAGGACAGTAGACACAATTTTCTGGGCAGCCAAATGGTTTTGTAAGTACACTAACACTAGCTATCCCAGATAGCGTTCTTATAGATCGTTTGCGCAAAAGTTTCTCCAATACGGGAGAAGTTTCAATCTTTTTATTTTTTACCAATTTTTGGTATTCTTTGATGATCTTAGAATTTTCAAAGATTGCAAGTTTAAATTTTTTTGCTATCTCTCTCTTTGCTCGTAAAAGCTCTTGGCGCGTTTGAATATTTTTATTTAGTAATTCTAATATTGCTTTTTCCATATACGAATTCTAACTATTTTTCGTTAATTAATCAAGCTTTTTTGGCTCATGTTTTGAATATTTTGAATGGTTGATTAAAAAATTTCTCATGATATACTGTAATAAAATATTATCTAAATTTTGATTTATGGATTCAACAATGACACCCTTTATAACCTTTACAGCTAAAATGATTTATATAGTAGCGGGACTTTTTACTATTGGGGGAGTAGTTTTAATTATACAATCTGTGGTGGGCATACATACAAGTGGATATGTAGAAGATTTTAAGTCAACTTGTTTGAGTAATATTGTGACTGGTACAGTTGCTATTATTATTAGTATAGTTGCTATTATTTATTTAGGAGACTTTTTGGATTCTCCAGTAGATTATATTTAAAATAAGGGTATCTTATATAAAAAAAAGAAGACCGAAGTTTAAGCTTCGGTCTTTTATTTGTGCGCCCGGCATGGGCAATAATTTGACGGTGCGAATTGCCGCAGGCAATTCTAGTCCGTTGCGGAGGGAATTATAATGGTCCCATAAATCTAGACACGAAATTTGGCAATAAGAGAGATAGTGCTAGACTAAAAATCTATGGGACAAAAAAAATATACACCCCAAGAAAAAGCTCAAATAGCTTTGGACGCGCTTAAGGGTGAAAAAACT
>JADHVC010000021.1 GCA_016784175.1 Patescibacteria group bacterium
AACGTTGTATGCCATAATTAAAAATCACTTGTTTTAATTTTTGCCAGCATACTTTTTTAGGATATCGAAAAACAGAGCTTTACATTCTCAATAGAATTAGTCAAAATTATAGTGTGATACTATGGAATTGGTCCATTGTATCCCCCACAAAAAACCAAGGAGAGAGTCCAATGGCAGATAGCGCCACCGCAGAACCTGTGGAAATCAATGAACAAATTCCCCATCTTGGGACAACCGAAGTAGATCGTAAAATTGAGAAAGAAACAAACGCTCAACGACATCAAAGACTCGGAACCCTGCTGGCAAATACTCCGGATGGGACCGCTCTTTACATCATGGAAGGCTGGATCTCTGATGCGTGCGGATGTTCCGTTTTTCTGTTCAAAATAACTCCAGAGGGGAAAGTTGAACAACTGGCTTGGGCTGACTTTAGTGCCGAAATCTCCGGCTATCCACCATTGAAAACCCCTTATGGAATACTTTCAATGGATCGGTCAAAAGGTCTCGGTGCCCACACCGTTTCTGGTCAGCTTTCCTTTTAATCCGCCGAAGTTCTTCCCTCCCCCTTAATCAACCAAGGGGGAAGGGAGGGGCGGGATCTCTTCTTGGTAATTCCCCTTTAAAGTCTGTAAAAAAAGTGTGCTGGCAAACTAATAATAAGGAAGATTTTTTATGACAGCACATAACAGCGTGTATTTGGTTCGCATTTTTCACTAAAACATCTCTCAAAGGAGGTGAAGAAATGCTCTCCCAAATTTCACACACTTCTTATTGATTTTTTAAAAGGTGTGTGTGAAACTTCAGATACACGCGGCCGTTAGATGAAATCTTCTCTCTGGCAATAATTTAAATCGTAAAAAATCCACTTATGAAAACACAGTTATTAGAAATTCCAAATGGAGAAAATCAAAATCTTAGAGGTGTTATTTCAATGCCTGACGACCAAATTCAAAAAGGTATAATTTGCCTTCATGGTTTTGAAAGATGTTCTTCTACTGAAAAAAAATTTAAAGCACTTTCAGATAGTCTAGTTGGAAAAATGATGGCAGTTTTAAGATTAGATTTTTCTGGATGCGGTCTTTCTGATGGGGATTACAAATATACAACAATAGAAAAACAAGCTGATGATTTTGTTTTGGCATTGAGAAACTTAAAAAGTGAAATAGGTCAACAAAGAATAAATGTAATCGCTCATAGTCTTGGAGCTTGTGTTTTGGCGACAAGAATTAATGAAATTAAAGAAGAAATAGAAAAGATAATTTTAATCGCTCCAGCTTTAAATCAGAAAGACCTTATGAGGTATTGGTTTGTAACATCTCAAATGAAAAAATCTAATCCAGAAATTAAAATAACTTGGCAAAATTATAAACAACATTTAGATGAAAGTGCTTTTCAAAAAGATTGCGAAAGAATAGATAAGATGACAAAGGCAAATTATATTGATTCAAAGTATTTTTTAGAAGCAAAAGATTTTGATTTTTCAAACAAATTTGATTTTATGAAAGATAAAGTTTTGCATATTCATGGTTCAAAAGATATCGCGGTTCCAATTGAAAGTTTAAATATAAAATTTGGTAATCAAATAATTGTTGGGAATGGTGATCATGATTTAGAAAAGCCAAATCAAATGGAACAGTGGAAGAATAAAGCCTTGGATTTTTTACTAAAACAATAAGGAAGCCAGAGAGAAGACTCTCGCTCCTTAGGTCGCTCGCCCTACGGGTCATCTAACAGCTGATATCTGCAAGGGCTAAAGCCACATTTTGCCACACTAAATTGATTTTTAAAGGAAGTGGCAAAACGTCAGATATCAGCAAACGTTGTACAAAATCGCTCGCAGGCTCACAATTTTGTACAACGGCCGCGCCTACCGTCGCTGTTCTGCTAGTCGCTCGCAAGCTCGCGACATCGCACAACAGCGCCTATCCAAAATGATTGTCAAAAAACTCCGCTAACGCTCCGTTTTTTTTCAATCACATTGGATCAGGCGCGGCCGTTATGTGCAATTCAAAAAATATTTTTCTTTACTTTCAAAGGAATTTTGATAGACTTTCAATAAGGAATAAATTTATATATTTGATTGGTCCTTGATAAACTGAACTGGTAGGTTAACGAAAAGTTAAGCCACTAAAATTTGCAAAATTTCAATAAAAATAGTATCATATATTATTCATTTAAAATTTGTAATTATTAGTAAAAATATGGATAATCCAACAATTAGCTCAAAAAAGAAAAAAAAGCTACACACCAGAGTTTAAATTAAAGTTAGCAATTGAAGCAATTAAAAAAGATAGTCTTTCAGAGGTTTCTAGACAATACAGCGTAGCTGTAAATGTTTTATCGGATTGGAGAAAACTTGTTTTAGAGCAAGGACAGAGCGTTTTTAAAAACACTCCTGATAAATAAATAAAAACTTTAAAATTAAGAATCATTCAATTAGAGCAAATGTTAGGTAAAAAGGAGGTAGAATTAAGTCTACTAAAAAATTTTTCGGATTTTTATTCATCCGAAAAGAAACCATAGTTAGATTTGCTCGGGAGCAAGTTAATGAGAGATTATTCTCAATTAGTAGGATTTGCGTTTTGTGTGGAATATCAAAAAATACTTTTTATAACCACAAACACCCTGATGATAGATTTTTAGAAAAATAAAGCATATTTGTGTGTACACAAAGATGTATTAGGACAAATGGTCTATGGTTGGAGTTTAGGTGAAACCATGGAAACAAAATTAGTATTAGATTCATTCCAAATGACTAAGAAAGCTATAAAGAAGTTTATTAAAAAAATACCAGAAAAGTTATTGTGCCATCAAGATCAAGGATCTGATTTAGTTCAAGAAAAAAAAAGCCCAACAAATGACAACTCTACCGCAGGAATATTTGGCCAAAACTTGTGTAATAGGTAAAAATTTAATAAAATAAAGATGTTATGTTTAAAATCATTAAAATAGCATCTTTTTTTATATTTGCAATCTTTGGAGTCTTAGGCTTACTTTTTGTTAACCAAAGTATCGCATATGCTCAGGTTGATTATGTGGAAGATGAGATTTTAGTTAAATATTACAACGAATCAAGGCCTAGTCTTATAAAAATAAAGAAAGGGTTGGATAGAGAATCGGTTATTCAGGAGTTCAGCCAGAAAAAAGATGTTGAATATGTAGAGCCAAATTATATATACAAGCAGTCAATTATACCATCAGATACTTTCTATGATCAGCAATGGTATTTTAAAAAAATAAATGCTCTTAAGGCATGGGATATAAAAAGAGAAAGTCCAGATGTTGTAATTGCAATTCTTGATACTGGTGTGAAGATAGACCACCCAGATTTAAGTAGTAATATTTGGAGAAATGTTGGGGAAGCAATAAACAGAATTGATGATGATAAGAATGGTTATGTTGATGATATTAATGGTTGGGATTTTGTTAATAGTGTGAGTGACCCAGGACCAAAATTTAGTGATGGTTTTACTGCGCCAGGAATAATGCATGGAACAATAGTGGCTGGCATCGCAGCGGCTACGGGAAACAACGCAGAAGGCATAACAGGGGTAACATGGCGGGCACAGATCATGTCTCTTAAGGTTTTAGACGATAACGGTGAAGGAAGGACAGACAGAGTAGTTGAAGCATTAGATTATGCTATTAAGAATGGTGCCGATATTGTTAATTTGAGTTTTGTTGGCTTCGGGAAGTCAAAAAGTTTAGAAGCTGCTATAGAAAGAGTGCATGATGCTGGGATAATTATTTTGGCGGCAGCTGGTAATGAACAGGGTCAAGGAGATGGACATTTTTTAGATGAAACCCCCATGTATCCTGTGTGTCATGATGGTCCTCGAGGAGAGAATTGGGTTATTGGCGTTGCTGCTACAGATGCTCTTGACCAAAAGGCAACATTTTCAAGCTATGGTTTTAGGTGTGTTGATATATCTGCACCAGGAGTTAGCATATTTTCACTCAGTATTTATAATCCAAACGAACATATTGAAGGAGATTATTTTGATAAAAAATATCAAGGATATTGGGCAGGGACTTCAATGGCTGTTCCTATGGTAAGTGGAGCGGTCGCTTTGATAAAGGCTACTAATCCAGCTTTAGATAGACAGGGTGTGTATGATGTTTTATTGAAGCACTCCGATAATATTAGTCTTTTGAATCAGCAATATTTGGGCAGACTAGGGGGGGGAAGGTTAAATGTCGGATCATCGTTATATTATTCTAAAGCTTTGCTATTAAGTAAGTATGCTAAAATCATTACTACTCCTCAAAAAAACATCCCAATTGCTTTGAGGGAATTCTCGCTAGATGGTACTTTAGATGACGAATTCCTCGCATTTAGTAAAGAGTCTTTAACGGGGGCTAGCCTAACTAGTTGTGATTTGGACGGTGATGGCGATGGCGAGATTATTGTGGGAGCTGCAAGTGGAATACCTTCGGTAAAAATTTTCAAACAAGACGGCGAGTTACTAAAAGAATTTCTTGCATTCGATACAAATTTTCTTGGTGGAGTTCAAGTCGCATGCGGTGATTTAAATAGTGATGGTTTTGTAGAAATGGTAGTTGGTGCAGGAGATGGTGGTGGTCCACATGTAAGAATTTTTGATGCCGATGGACAAATCCGTGGTCACTTCTTTGCTTACGATCCATTATTTCGTGGTGGTGTAAATGTTGCCGTCGGAGATATGACAGGTGATGGTGCGGCAGAAATTATCACCGGTGCAGGAATCAACGGAGGTCCTCACGTAAGGCTATTTAATGGTCAAGGGGAATTATTAAATCATTTTTTTGCTTTTGATAAAGATTTTCGACATGGCGTAAAGGTGAGCGTTATAAATACGCAAGGAGCAGTTAGAAATAATAGGCTAAGGATTGTAGCTTCTCAGGGCTTTGGAGGTGATCCATTAGTTAAAATGTTTAATATAAACGGAGTACTTTTAAAATCTTTTTATGCATATAGCGAAGATTTCAAAGGAGGCGTGAGTTTAGCTAAGGGGGATATTAATAATGATGGTTTTGATGAGATTATTACTGGGGCTGGTTTCGGTGGTACACCTCATGTTCGAATTTTTGAATCAAATGGTAATTATTTAGGTTCATTTTACGCATATGATAAAGATTTTAATGGTGGTATTAATGTGGGCGTATTATTTGTTAATAATTAATTTTATTTAATTTTGTAAATTTTATGTACAAACAAGTTATATTTGATAGAAAGAATGTATTAGTTGTGGGAGGGGCTGGATTTATAGGGTCTCATTTATGCGATGAGTTAGTGAAAACAAGTAAGGTAATATGCATTGATAATTTTATTACTGGCTCAGAAAGAAATATCGATCATTTGTTAGCAAACCCAAATTTTGTGTTTATTCTTCATGATATTAATGAGTCAATTAATTTAACCAAGATTTCTAGTTTGCAAAAATTTAAAATTGAGTTTCAAGGTATTCAGGAAGTTTATAATTTGGCTTGTCCAACATCTCCTTACGATTTTGAAAAAAATATAGAAGCAACGTTGATGGCCAATTCAATTGGTATGAAAAATGTTCTTGACATTACTTTGGGATATGGGTCTAAGTTAGTTCACTTCTCATCGTCTGTAGTTTATGGCCCGAGACGCAATGATAATATAAAAATAAAAGAAGACGATATTGGTCAAGTTAATCATCTATCAAATCGAAGTTCGTACGATGAAGGTAAAAGATTTGCAGAAACTATGATTGTGAACTATATGCATACCCACAAAATAGATGCTAAGATAATTCGAGTTTTTAGAACTTATGGCCCAAGAATGAAGTTAAATGATGGTCAATTGGTGCCTGATTTCGTTGTTAACGCATTAGATAATAAAGATCTCGTTGTTACGGGAGATAAGGATTTTTGCACATCTGTTTGTTATGTTAGTGATGTGATTAGTGCTTCAATCCAATTAATGGAAACAGAAGTTAATGGCCCAGTTAATGTTGGATCTGATGTGGATTTGAACTTAACCACTCTAGCTCAAAAAATTATTGACTTAACTGGTTCAAAGTCTAAGGTTATTTATTCATCTTCAATTTTATTTTTTTCTCCTTTGGCGTTACCAGATATCACAAAGGCTACTCAAGAGCTTGGTTGGATTCCAGTTGTTACTCTAGAGAATGGTTTAAAGCAAACCGTTCACGATCTAATGGCTACAAAAGGGCTAAGAAATATTAACGATAGTGTGTAAGTAAGAATAAATATATGTTAAAAATAGTCTGTGTAATCCCAGCTTGGAATGAGGAAAAGAGTATTGTTTATGTTTTGCGTGATGTTTTAAGGTATGTTGATACTGTGGTGGTTGTTGATGATGCATCAATAGACAATACGCTCATTGCTTTAAAGTTAGCTAAATTTAGTGATAATGTTAAAGTGCTTAAGCATGTTGTAAATAGGGGGCAGGGTGCTTCTTTGCAAACAGGTAATGAATATGCTCTAGAGATCGGTGCTGACATTATTATTCACTTTGATGCTGATAATCAATTTTTAGCTAGTGAGATTACTGATGTAGTAAAACCATTAATCGATAATGAGGCTGATGTGGTATTTGGATCTCGATTTTTATCCAAAAAGTCGAATATTCCATTTTTTAAGGAAAAAGTTATCTTGCCAATTGGAAGGATAGTAAATAGAATTGTGATGGGTGAAAATAATTTAACCGATCCTCAAAGTGGATTTAGGGCTATGAATGCTAATGTTGCAAGGGGAATTACAATAGAACAAGATCGTATGGCTCATTGCTCAGAGATTATAAGTAAAGTTATTCGGTCTAAGTATAGACTAAAAGAAGTTCCTATTACGGTATTCTATAACGAATTTGGGCAAAAGTTTAGTGGCGGAGTAAATATAATTAAAGAATTGATATTTAATAAAATAATATCTTAATCTTAATATGATTCAGCAAATATTAGCAATAATAATAATTTTATTTTTTCTTTCTCGTTTGTTTTGGCAGAAAAAAAGACAAGAGCTTGGCAAGGCAGAATTTACTTTTTGGCTAATATTTTGGCTTTGTGGGTTTGGGGCAATTATCTTCATAAAGAAAATTGATTTATTATTGGTTGATTTAGGATTTTCTGCTCGTGGAATAGATGTGTTATTCTACATGGCTGTAATTGTACTATTTTACTTTGTATTGAGGGTGCGCATCAGACTAGAACGAATAGAGAAGAATATAACAGTATTGACGAGACAGAATGCTAAAAAATAAAAAAATGACAATAGCTCACATTGTTTGTACTTTTCCGCCCTATCATGGTGGAATGGGTAATAGTACTTTTGAAATAGTAAAAAGTATAAATGAAAAAGAATGTCCGGTTGAGGTTATTACTCCACATTACTCAAAAAGGCCAAATGAAGATAAAGGATTAATTTCAAATGATTTGTTTAAGGTTTTAAGGTTCAAGCCTTTTTTCTCTTTTGGGAATGCCGCAGTCTTGCCCCAATTGGTTTACAATTTAAAGAAATATGATATTGTTCATCTACACTATCCTTTTTTCGGTGCATCAGAGTTCGTGATGTTTGCCAAAATGTTTAGTGGGGGAAAGATGCGCCTTTTTTTGCATTATCACATGGATGCTCAAGCTAGTGGAATTAAGGGGAGTATTTTTAGACTTT
The DNA here is from genome assembly GCA_016784175.1 of Patescibacteria group bacterium. Classification (GTDB taxonomy): domain Bacteria; phylum Patescibacteriota; class Patescibacteriia; order Patescibacteriales; family BS150m-G62; genus BS150m-G62. Next base: position 7,636 of record JADHVC010000021.1, read on the forward strand.
ACGATTATTTAATTCTCCCTATTTTAATTAGATACTCAGAAAAAATTACTTGTGCCTCAATTAACTATATTAAAGCATCTAGAATATCTAAATATTACAAAAGAAATCCTGAAAAGTTCGTCGAAATAAACTTTGGTGTTGATACGGATAAATTTAGAGTCTTAAATACTAATAAAAAAAACAAAAAAACAAAAAAAATTCTTTTTGTTGGGGGGTTAGATAAAGCGCACTATTTTAAAGGCCTAGAGGTTTTGCTAGGCGCCATGACTAAGTTTAAAAATAAAGAGTATACTTTGCAAATAATCGGTAATGGTGCTTTACTTGATAAATACAAAAAACAAGTAGTAAAATTAAACTTGAGTAGTAAAGTTGAATTCCTAGGAAGTGCTCAGAATGATGAGTTAATAAAGTATTATAATGAGGCTAATGTTTTTGTTTTACCGTCTATTAATGGGTGCGAAGCGTTCGGGTTAGTTTTGTTGGAGGCAATGGCTTGTGGAACCCCCGTAATTGCATCAAGACTGCCAGGAGTTGATAGTGTTTTTGATGAGGGAGAACAAGGTTATTATGTTTCACCTAATGACTCTGAAGAACTAGCTAATAAGATCGATAAAATTTTAAATAATGATGTTTTGGCCCAATCCATGGGGAATAATGCAAGGCGTCTAGTAGAAAGAAAGTATAAATTGAGCTCCGTTGGAGATAAATTTATAATACTATATAAATGAAAATTTGCTTAATAAATAACTTATACTCTCCATACACAAAAGGTGGAGCAGAACGAATTGTTAGTACAACACTAGATGAATTAGGTGCTTTAGGACACGATGTTACAGTGATCACAACTAAGCCTTATTTTGTAGAAAAGGACAATAAATCGGAGTTTAATATTTATCGACTGCGATCGCTTTACTGGAATCTACCTGATATTCCATATGTATTTAGAGCTTTTTGGCATGTTTGGGATAATTTTAATATTATAAATTATTTTTTAGTTCAATCGATTCTTAAAGAAGAAAAGCCAGATGTAGTTTTTACGCATAATTTAAAAGGGCTTGGCTTTCTATTACCACGAGCAATAAACAAATTAAACATTAAAACGATCCACACCTTACATGATATACAGTTATTGCACCCTTCTGGATTACTTCATTTGGCCAAAGAATCTGTAATCGATCGATCGTTTGCTAGCTTGTATGCAAAAATAAATATTTTTCTATTTTCTAAGGTTGACTTGGTTATTTCACCGTCTAGTTGGTTGCTTAAAATGCATACAAACAAAAATTTTTTTACCAATATTAAGCAAGAAGTCTTATTGAACCCTTGTAAGAATGAAACGGCACATTTAAGTAGTATCAAAAAAATTGAAAATCAAGTTTTGTTTGTTGGTCAAATAGAGTCTCATAAAGGAATATTTGATCTCATTAAAGCGTTTAAACAAGTTGACAAAAAGTATAATCTTGTTATAATTGGAGATGGTTCTCAGACTAAAAATCTAGAAAAGACCATCAAGGATCATGAAAATATTAGTTACATAGGTAAGGTGAATGCAAGTGAGGTAGCAATAAAAATGAGAGAGAGTGCGTTGTTAGTTGTTCCATCAAAGTGTTATGAGAATTCTCCAACGGTTATTTATGAAGCATATTTAGCACGGGTTCGTGTTATTGCTTCAAATATCGGAGGTATAAATGAAATTGTTCAAAGCGATTTTTTATTCAAAGCTGGCGATATAGTTGATTTAGAAAATAAGATAAAAGGAAACTTTGAAAGAAGGGATGTAAGTTTGAAAGATGTGTTTAAATTCAATCCAACTAATATGAACAGTCAATCATACACAAAAGCGATCATCGACTTAATTGTTGGTGGTTAAATCGATCTTTAAAATATATACAGGAGGGTAAAATGTTAAAATGTTGGAAGAAGATAGTGGTTATTATTACTGCTTGTCTATTGCAAGGCTGTGTTGTAACTCAATATGGTGTTCCAATAAGTCAGTGGGAGCAGTTAGACGAAGCTCAAAAAGTACGCATTATTACAGACTATAACGAAAAGGAGAGAAGAGAGCATCAAGAACGTCTAGTGATTGCAAGGGGCGTTGATGATGTTGCTCGAAGTTGTTCTCAAAAATCGATAATAGAAGTCCAAATTCAAGATGGAAAAGTACGTTTGAATGGTAAACGCGGTTACTATAAGCCATTAAATTTTACGCTTTATTGCGGAGAGAAAAAAATAGTAAATTTTCAAGAACAAGATACCAGCGATCACGTAGGTAATAAAAATATTGACATACAAGTTGAATATCGAGATGGTTATTTTATGTTCGACACGAGAAACGAGAGGTTGGCATTACAAATGAAAGAGAGTGATGTGTGGAGTAATGGCTATACCTACAGAAATGTATCCTTGAATAGTCACTCTTGGTCCGAAGCCCAAGGTATAACTATAAGAATTTTAAACCTCTATCGACGTAACAAGCCTTTTCTTAAAGAGGAACGACACTTGCACCGTCGTTAATAGTTTTGTTAAATTGTGCGTAAAAAATTGCTCAATATTCCATCCTGCGCGAAAAAGTGATGCAGGTATAGTGAGCAGTTACTTTTGTTCAAATAGAATGTAGATTTTTAGTCCACTAGTTATTGGTGGACTTTTTTTTATATTTAAAAATTATAACATCTTCATTGCCGAACACTTTAAAACTATCGGCTTCCAGTTTTGCCTCATCGCGAATCTTATCAAAAGCCCACCAATATTTATTAAGTACAAAATAGCCTGTATCGACACCTACTAAATCTAAGGCTTTTTCTATGGTTGTGTATTCTGGTCTCAAATAAACCATATCCAAATATAGTTGATATATAGTTCCCCCTGTTGGTATTGGGTAATAAAAAATTTGTTCATTGTTTGCTTTGTAATATTTTGCAAATCCATACTCTCGTAAACTAGCGGCACTTACTTGTTGATTAGCCAAGACAACATAATTAGTATCACCTGCATCAGTATTTATCCATGAAACAGCTTCAATATCGAGCTCTCCAGTGGAATAGCCGCGCGAATTAAAGTAGTTATCGTGCCTAGGGTAAGACAAGTAAAGCGATGTCGTTATTAATATCGCAAAAAAAGTCAAAATTGAAGTTTTTATGAAAGTATTTTGGTTTATTGTTTTTTTTGCTATCCAATTTAATGTAACTAATATGTACGGCAGTAAGAAAAAACTTGATATATATAAAATTCTATTTGCAAAGTCTTTTTGCTCATAGTCAATCAAAAAACTAAAGTTTAAGCTACTTGTTAACAAGTATGACGTAAATAGCCCTAACGAAAAATAAAAGTATTGTCTAGTTAAATTTATCTTTTTAGCAAAAAAGAAACCAAAAAGAGCAAGAATTATTACGATAAATGCAAAATTGTTTTTTATTAAGTAGATGAAATTAAGAATAATACCTTCCTTTGCTGGAATGGTCGGATCAGTAAAGAATGATGGGAAATTAAATGTATTAAATATGCTGTTATAACTAACATTGGCGACTGGATTTAAATTTAAATTTAAAAAATAAAAAATTAAAGGCAACAAGAAGACTAACGACGTATATATTATATAGTTTAGAGTTTTTGATTTTTTTAGTTTTGTGGCTTGAATGCTTGTGATAACTGCAAAGAGAATCGCAGGGATGCCGGCTATGGGTTGTGTAACAAAAGAGGCTAATGCTAATAGGTTTATTGCTATTAAGGCCGCCTTATCTTTTGTGGCATTGTAGTCAAGGCTTATTATTATGATAAGCAATAAATATAAATAGGCTAATGCTTGAGGGGTTGTTACAATAAAAAAGCTGTAAGGTAGAATAAGAAGTAAGAGAATAGTTAAAGCTGAATTCTTCAAGTTAAGTGCTGTTAGTGCTCGTATCGTGGCTAGTGGTAACAGAATAGCGGCAAGTAATGGAATAAAAAGCTTATTAACCCATATTAAACTTATAGGTAGAAAGTTAAAAGCAAATAGCTCTAGAACATACTCGCCAATATAATAAAGTGATTTTGGCTCCGCAAATCCATTCTTTATGATCAAGTCTAGTGTCGCCTGATGCACAAACGGGTCAAAACCATAACCAATTTTATAGACTATAACAGACACAAGAAAAGAAAGCGCATAAATTAGTACAACAAATACGCTTTTATTTTGTTTAGATAATAGTATTAAAATCGATACTAGCAATAACAAAAAGTAAAATACAAAAAAATAGCTTGGCAGTACTTCCCATGGGGTTATTATGGACTTTGTAGTGGTGTATGTGAAAAGATTAACTAGACAAGCAAATAGTAAAATAACAAATACGAGTGTTAGTAAGTTGAATTTAATATTTAGTAATGGAATTAGTTTATTTTTGGTTATTTTTTTTGCTAAAAGTTTAGTAAAGTATTTTTTTTCTAAGACATTGTAAGTACTAATCGATAATATTAAGGTAATCAAAAGACCCGGAGTGTTTAAGGCGTATATCTGATATACGCAAAATCCCCAGATCGAAATCAAGCTAATAAAGGTAAGAAATTTGTATAATATCATTTGAGTTTATTGCTAAAATATATAGATAATGGTAAGTTTAGCTATTATTATGAATTTACAAGAAAAGCTTAAAGAAAATTGGCAATTTATCTTAGTTTGTGCGTTCGCAATATTATTTTTATTGGGCACTAATTTTTTTGTTACAAAAATGAATAGTGATGGATTGGTTAAGTGGTTATCGCCAGATGAAAATGCTAATTATGTATTTGCCAAACTTTTTGCGGAAAACAATGCTTTAATTATTAATGACAATTTAAATAAAGATGTTGCTGACATAATCCATCCTCGTAGTTTTCGCTCAGATAATGGTGAATTGAAGCCTGTTAGTTTCCTTGGGATAATACTAGTGTATGGTTTTCTTGGGTCTATTTTTGGGGCAGGTATTATCCCATACTTAACCTCGCTGTTCGCTTTTATGGGTATAGTCTTTTACTTTTTACTACTTAGAAATATATTTAACAGACAAATTGCTCTAATATCAACTATTCTTTTGTGTTTTTTCCCTGTTTATATATATTATACAACTCGGAGCATGTTTCATAATATATTATTTAATGTGTTTCTGATAATCGGTCTATACTTTATTAGTCACTTGGGTGTAAAAAGGGACTCAAAATTTAAGTTAGAATTCTTTATAAAGGATTTCTTGACCTATGACAAAAAAAACCTTGAGTTACTTGCAACTGCCTCGCTCTCTGGTTTGTTTATCGGCCTAGCTGTTCTTAGTCGCACATCAGAACTACTTTGGTTAGCTCCATCTTTAATTATACTTTGGTTTTTGAACATTAAGAAAATTGGGATTACGCAATTAGTCGTGTTTATTATTTTCTTTATAATTGGATATTCTCCTGCCTTTTACTATAACTATCAACTATATGGCTCTATTTGGCAAGGCGGTTACCATGAAATGAACCAATCTATCGTTGATATTACTAGTGCGGGGGCTGGAATATTTAGTGATGGCCTATTTAGTAAAGACGTTTTGATGCAGAATTTTGAAGTTATAAAAAAGAATATTTTCTTTTTTGGCTTTAAGTCGCTAGAGTCGTGGCAACAGTTTATTAATTATTTTATGGTTATGTTTTTTTGGATATTTTGGCCAGCAATATTTGGCTTGTCGCATGTGATAGATGATTGGAAAAAGCAATTATCAAATCAAAAAAAGTTTTTAATCACCTATTTCTTTGTTTTAGTTATGCTGATGTTCTATTATGGTAGTTGGACATTCAACGACAATCCAAATTTAGCCAGTATTACTATCGGTAATTCATATACTCGTTATTGGCTACCAATATATTTGGGTGCTTTACCGCTTGCAAGTATTTTTATTATAAACTTGGCCAATATCATTGTCTTTAAAGCAAACAAAGAAATAAATACATTTTTACCAAACTATAATTATATTCAAGATGGTACATTTGTATCATCGTTAAATTTACTTGAGAATAGTAGAAGAAGAAAAATATTTGGTAGTTTTTTTACGCTCAATTTGAAATTCTTTAAGAAGCAGATTAGTGACAAATTTTTAAAGAATACGATTGTTATAGTCGTGGTCTCGATAATGTGTTTTATTTCAATTAATTATGTATTAGTTGGCTCAGAGGAGGGTTTAGTCGTGTCATATTATAATCATTCACTCGCGAAAAACGAGGCAAAAATGGTATTTAGTTTAACTCCGGTGGACTCTGTAATTATAACAAGATATCACGATAAAATGTTGTTTCCAGAGCGTAGGGTGGTTGTTGGTTTGTTTGATGATAAACGCATGATAGAGAAGTACCAGATAATAGCTAAGAATGTGCCGTTATTCTATTTTAACTTTACTTTACGACAAGAAGATATTGATTATTTAAATAATAGAAGGTTAGGGGAATTTGGGCTGTCGATCCAAGCTGTAGAAGAAATTAATGATTTTAGTCTGTATGAAGTGAAGATTGTAGAGAAATAGCAGTTTTTCGTAAAAAAGCTTGACAAACATTTTTTTATATGATAAAAATGTATGTCATGATCTTTGATAATTTAATATTGTTCATAAGGAGATAAAAAGTGATGAAATTGCAAATTGTTTTATTTATCCTTTCCTTTGTTTTTTTGTCTGCTTGTGCAGGTAAGTATGCGCCAATGCATGCACAAAAAGAGCCGGGTTCGGCCGTTAGTGTATTGCACCCGGTTGAGTATGAAAAAAACTCCACCAAGGAGGTTACGGTATTTAATTTTGTCGGAAACCCAGGGATGGTTGGAACGGAGGCAGTCTTTAAGCTTTACGAAGTTAGTGAGCGAAATTTCGTTCCTGTTGTTGAGGGAACATGGAAGCCAATGGTCAGAAAAAATAATGGAAACATTGTTTACGGTGAGGCATTTATCGCTTATGTTGTTGGTAAAAATCCTTTAAATAGGCAATGCAATTATCAAATGATGGCAATTTTCGCTGGCGTTCTAGAAGAAAATGAGAAAATTCTAATGTCCAGCAGGGACGGAGGAATGTTATATACTTTGAGTGGAAAAAGCATAGAATATGACCCAAGAAAGTTTGACGATGATGCAGAGTACAAAGCTATGCATTTTGATAAGGTTGGAATGGGGTTGCATGACTTAGCTATGTTTATGCGATCTGTTGATATGCGCAGCAACATTACTCGGATTAAAGTCGGGTCAAATAGCTGGAACGCTTTTCGCCAAGAATTTGATCGGATTATGAAAAGTCCAGCGATTAAGAGACCAATGATTATAAACAACCAAGTCCGATCAACTCGTTTGAGTGAGCAGGACTTTCGCGAGACTGCTGTGTCAGAACCCGGTTTTGACGCAACAGGGCGGTTTATAAAAAAAGGAGCTCTTTCGTTGACAGGTATTGGTGCTTCTTTTCTAGGAGCTGGCCCAGCGGGTGCGGCAATCGCTGCAAGCGCTGGAGATATAGCTTCAGCGAATATCAACACTGGTTGGACGGGCCTCTATAGTCAATCCTTAGAGGAGCGGGGGAAAATGGCTAGTGGATCAGACAATATGGCCTACTGGTGTTCACAACAAAATCAAGCATATGCAAGGAGATGAATATTGATAAAAAGTTAGCACTTGTACAGTCAAACAACCAAAAAACCAAAACCAAAAACCCAAAACCAAGGACAAAAAAATGAAAATGAAAAAGATTTATTTGGCATTACTTTCACTAGTTGGCGTAATGCTTCTGCCAGGTATTATTTTTGCAGATGCAGATCAACCCACGGCTTATCAGCGTGCGCTTTACCAAGCAATGGTTCAAGAAACAGCGGAAAAATGGGGTGCGCGTGAGGCAGTTGAGCAAACCGTGGTTGACCCATACCCCCAGGCGCGTAATTGCGCCATGATGAAAGAAATGGTGGTAAGGTGGGATGCATTTCCAGCAGCTAATAGCGATGCTGGTTGTGCGGCCACTGGGCAAGGGCAGCAAATAAGCAACAATACGCCGAATTTCGATGCTACAGCAGATAACAGTTTTGCGCCAAGTGGAAACAACAGTTTTGCGCCAAGCAATAACAATGGAAACGGTAACGGTGGCAATGTTGTCACCAATAATAATGTTTTTAGCGGTAGTAGTGGTGGAAGCGATAATTCAGGCATGAGCACGTATAATGGTAATGCCTGGGTAACAACGACACACAACAAGTCGGGTCACATGGTTGGCCGAGGAGCATCCGTAGAGTTTAGACCATTTCAGGCTGATGCCGGTAATGGTAAGACGCTTTTTATGGGAGTGGGGGCTGGTTACAACCAGTCCTATGGCAATAATGATGGGTATCGTTGGGAGGCAAAGACGCCGACCTTTGGACCCAGTATGAAATTGGTGGATCCACAAAATGGGTTTGACATAATGGGGAAAATCGGGTTTGGCCGTTCGGTGGTCACCGGAAGCAAAGGTGACTATTCAAGCGATCAAACTGAAAAAGTTTTTAACCCAATGCTTTCTGCGACAGACTATAGCCGGCGAAAGGCCGGTGAAAAGTATTTCCCAGAAATAACGGGGTCGGTTTGGAGCTTTAGCCCAACTAGTCAAAAACGGAACACATCGAACGGCCCAGATAAGCCTTACGATAGTGGCGCTTACGGATTTTCAGCAACGCAATCGTTGGTGGATATTCCCTTAAGTGCTAATTCCGTATTGACCCCTGGGTTTAACCTCGGAGGAGTCCACCGTGATGGTGGAAGTAACTTCTTCGAGGGTGGCCTAAATCTGGACTGGCGTTATATGAACACAAGCGCCGTTTCGCTTGCTCCATTTAACCTGACAGAAGGAGGAACAAAACCAATATCTGTTAATCTCAATCTGTATGGAGCAACAAAGGCGTTAAGGGATCTTGGTATCAAGCAGGCAAGTGATGCTGATATGCAAGTAAAAAATTAACAAATGCATGGGGTGGCATGGCACAATAACTATGCCTGTCACCCCGTCCAGTAACATTTCGCAGGAGGTGTTCAAAATGGACGAAGAAACTCTATACTATTGGTGGAATACTGGATTGCAATTCTTTTATTCTTTATTGGGGCTTGCGGTCCTAGGTATGGCTTTTGTTATGGTACTTCAAGCCAATGAATACAAAAACGGTATATCAAGACAATTGAGTAACAACATAATGCAACAAAGCATTCAAGTTACAATGGCTCAAGGCCTAGCATTATCGGAGTATACAATATCGGCAGAGAACTTCGCCGTTGAAGAAAAAGCACCCGAACAATGGGCGTATATTACAACAGAAGATGGCAGAGAAAAATCCAAAGCAATAAGGCAGGAGATACTTGCACTTATTGATCGCGCTGACCTTGATCATATTGAAAATTGTCCCGACCAAGGGGACTACAGGACAATAGATCAGCGAGAGAGAGCGTTATTACCGGTGTATGCTAAAGTCGCACCGCAATACGAAGGTGTAAACGCGGAGTTACTTGCCGCAATCGGAAGAAGAGAATCAAGTTTCTGTGCCAATCGAACATCTTCGAAGGGTGCACTTGGTATACACCAGTTAATGCCAGCAACAGCCGAAGAGATGGGTGTTACAAACCCCATGGAGGTTGGTGAGAATATTATGGGGAGTGCAAGGCTTTTGTCCATTCTCTATAATCAGTTATCAAATGAAACGACTCTGAATAGAATGTGTGCACTTATCGATGAAGGTAGTGGACAGCCAAAAAATTCTTGTGTGAATCTCGCATTAATAAAAGAAGGAGTCAAAAAAGGAAATATACAAAGGTTTATGATTATGGCGTATCATGCCGGGCTAACTAACCTTCTTAACAAAACAGCGTTGGGGCCATACAACAAGCGGTACACGGCAGATGTGTTAAAATCACTACAGGAGTACAAAAAAAGAAATACAACTTAAAACATTCTAATGACGCGTAGCAATACGCGTCTTTTTATTTACAAAAAAAAGCTCCGACCGTTATTCCGGTCGGAGGTTGTAGTTGTGTAGAAGTTAGTCTACTTTTTTTGTTTTTTGCTGTTGAGTATTCCTAAGTCCCTTGTTGTTTCCATTAACTTGGCCGTAAGCTGATCGATAGTGTTATTTGCTGTAATTATCTGTTCTGTGGCTGTTTTTTTAGCCTCAGCCAGGTTTTTTCGAGCAACTGCAGCATTGTCTGATGTCATTAGTGCCTCTCGTTCTTTTTTTGCTACAAGTTCCTGCTCGTCTTCAAGCCGTGTTAAGTCACTCTCGATGAGTTTTTGCTTCTCTTTATAGAGAGTGATAAGTTCCTGTCCTTTATTGGTGATGTTCGAGTAGAGTCTTTTTAGCTCTCTTTTTTTATCACCCTTATATGTACCTATGTTGTTTACGCTTTCCATTAAAGCGTTAAATTCATCTGTGGCATCAGTTATCTTTGCCTCAAGAATTGCTCTCACTTGGTCGATTTGTGCCTCTTCTTGCTGTCGAGCCATAATTTGATTGTGCTGTTCTATTTGTGCCAAGTTTCCTTGCTTGAAAGTCTCGACAGCGTAGTAGATAGCACCAAGCAGCGCTGCGCACACAATCGCTACCAAGGTCTTTTTTATGAGTGATGCTTTTCTGGTTGAGTATTTCCAGAACTTAAAGAAATCTACAATCTTTCCACTTGAAGGTGGTTTTTTTGGCACCACTATCACTTCATCACACTTGCCCTCAATGCGCTTCGCATCGGGGTCAACAAACCAACCCTCGGCTGGCTTCCATACCTTGTTACCAACTTTTAATTCCCCAGCAATTATAATTCGATCGCCACTGCCATTAAAAGTTGGGAAGTTAGTCACGTGCAGGTGACCGCTAATAACGGCGTCTTCATCCAGAGTTGCCGATACTGCATGGATATTTCTGTCCACTATCGTCTCTGGCATCATATGAATAGAAGCGCACGTAATGCTTCCACCAAAACAACCGCTTTTTATGACAACGTGATCAGCCCCAGTTATGGCTGAGCTATTTTCTTCTTCTGGGTCTGATGCCTGCTCTACATCAATTACTATTTCAATGTTTGGTTTTCCATTGATGATAACACCATGTTTTTTAACAATAAGCTTCCTGAGCTGCGGATTTGCTTTTGTTAAGTCAATGGTAGTTGTTCCTTGAAGGATGCCGTCTTCTTCAATAGTTAAAACCGACTCATCGGGTAAAACTATAATAGGCGTATCTCTGAGTGTTTCTGAAGTATCGAAGAAATCATTTTCCATTTCTTCTATTTGTGCTTGAGAGAATGCGTACCACGCAATCATAACAAGCAGAAGCGCTAAGCTACCAAGAATGAGCGTTTGGCTCAAGCTTGACAAGCTTAAACAATATGCAATAAAACCTTCCATTGTCGTCTCCCCTTGCTCTCTTAAGAGCCAGTGTATTTAAGTTGTCCTGCTCTAACAGCCCTGTTTATCTCACTTCTTGCAAAGGCTGAAATGTTTTTATTTTCGCTGGCCTTTTCCATTATTCTTCTAGTTTCTTTGAGGACATATCCTCTTGGGCCAATAACTGCCTCACCGCTTCTTGGTCTATTGAATGGACCTCGATAAAACCATTTTCCATTCTCATGACAGTACTCTATTTTAGATTCGTAGCTTCCCACTCGTGGAATTGTATCTCCTTCGTGAGCAGTAACACCCTTAGCAAGTCCAGTGAACGACAAGAATATTTTTTCAAATGACTTTGCCTTCACTTCTGGAACTTCACTTGGTCCTTCAAGCTCAAGTACGCTCCGTAGCTGTTGTGTGCTATCACCAATGGCGCTACTTGCACTCGTTCTGTGCGCAGCTGCTATAGCTCCGCGCTCTAGATTGAGATTTGCTAGGGTAGTTGTCATACGCAATTGTTCTTGATGGTTTCTTGCACCTACATAAGCCATAAAGAACATAAGCAACGCTAAGCCAACCAGACTAGCCGCGATTAAATACAGTGTCTCTTGGCTGAGGTTGATTTTCTTCACAAGATCATCGAAGTGAGTTTTGTATTGTTCGGTTAGGTTTTCTGTGGCTACTTGAGTTTGTTGAATTGCCATATTTTGTGCTTGGATCTTTGCATCCAGCCTCTGTTCCAATTGCATCATTTTTTCATTGACGATATTGGCGGTTTTATCAGATTTGTCATACGCCTTTTTGTCTTGGCGAACAACAATCCGAACGCCTTTTATATTTAGGCTAGGGTTATTAACATCGTACATTATCTGTGCATCAACAATTTTGAACAATTGTTTTGTTTTCGGGTTAATCTGCGTGATAGCCTTCTTGGCCAACTCTGCCCTCTGCTTGCCGACCTTTTTGTTTTCATCTGGTGTCCCAGTTTCATCAGTCAATCCAAGGACGTATATCAAGAAGGAGTCGTCAGTCACCATCTTGGCCGCTTTAATAGCAACTTCGTAGAAGGCTCTATCCCATTTTTTAGATCGCGTTGATATTTCACGACCAAGATCATCTGTCTTTGGTTTAAATGAGGTTCTTTGAACCTCACCGCGAAAGATTTCGCTCATTATTGTTACATATTGAGGTTCTTGTAGCGCTTGGTCAGCCATACCTGTGATTGGTATTGTCAAAACAAAGACGATAAGTAGTGCGAAAAACATTTGAAAAAGATTATTCAACAAGCGTGTGTTCATAGTGCTCTCCCTTGCCATAACGGCAATTGTTGGTGTGCCATATCGGCACGGTGATTTTAGCCATAGCGGCTAAAATTTGGTAATTTCCTCAAAATAATTGTCAATGAACAACTACAATTCAACAGTAAAATAGATTTTCAATAATTAACTGGCAATCTTAGCATAATATTTTATGGCTGTCAAGCTTTTTTGGCCCATTTTTAGTTTTTATTAAAAACGAATAACTAATAAAAAAAAGAGCGATGGCTACACGAGTTTCGTGTCTCCATCGCTTTGAATATGTAAAATGTTATATTAATCCGTCGAGGGCTTTTTTGGGGGGCCTACCTCGGTGCATATCTTCACCGTTCCATTTTTTTGTTGCCTTTGCTTTTACTTTCGCCTCATCTTCTTTGGCGATCCGTTCTAGCTCCAGCGCTGCAATCCTCTTATTCGCCTCAGCGAGCTCAGCCTGAGCTTGTTGTAAAGGCGTTACCTCCACTGCAGTGAATTGATCCGGACGACCTTCAACTTT
>JADHVC010000022.1 GCA_016784175.1 Patescibacteria group bacterium
CTGCTCACTATGTCTGCATTATTTTTGAGCGCATATGGAATATGTAGTAATTTTTAGCAGAATTTAACTTAAAAAATTTTATGTTTGAGTGAAGCGAGTTTAAAATTTTTGTTAAATTGTGCGTAAAAAATTGCCCAATATTCCATCCAAAGCTAAAAAGTGATGCAGATGTAGTGAGTAGTTACATAATATTATTAATTATCTGTAGGGCACTCTTTGCCCGAAATCGCTATAATTTTATCTATTCCTCTAAGTTGACGACAGTCTATAGAAAAATAGTCCATTGAGCTTTGAATTAAAAAACCATCTCCCTCGAATCGATGAAAGTCAGATCCGCCAGTCATAATTAGATTGAGCTTTTTGGCTAAAAATTGGGCATACATTGTAGATCCAATGGAATGGTGTGGTGTCAGAACCTCGATACCGTCTAAGCCAATTTTTTTTAGTTTCTCCAGTAAGTCTAGTTTTAAGTCGTGATTTTTACCAGGATGGTTTAGGATAAGTTGCCCTCCAATTTTCTTTCTTAATTTTATAATTCGGTCTATATTAATATAACTTTGGTGCATAATACTACCAAAAAGTTTGTTGTAGAAAAGCCCCTTGATGATTTCTCCCTCTCGTGGATATTTATTTTCTAAAAGTCTTTTTATGATTGGTTTGTTTTTCGGTACATCCCAAATATCATCGATTATGTGGTTTATGGAAACATAGTGATTGTATTTATCTAAAACTTTGTTGACATCAATTTTTAGTTTATATTTTTCAACTAATAGTTCTAAGTGTTTTCTGACTTTTGCTCGTCTGCGCAATTGTGTAGCTCTAAGTATTTGGTGAAGTTCTGGGTCGGACGCATTAAAATTAAACCACAACATATTTAGTTTTTTGGTACCTAGTTTTACATATAGTTCTAGCCCAACTATATATTTTATTTTGTGTTTACGACAAGCATGCTTAAATTCTTCTTGACCTCGAACGGTGTTATGGTCAGTAAGTGAAGCTACTTTGACTCCATTTTTTGCAATAAACTTAACAAGTTCAGTTGGCGTTAAATAACCATCTGAATATGATGAATGTAATTGAAGATCAATTTTCATTAATAAAAGTATTATTTTTTATAAGCTAATGAGACGCCTATAAGCCCATTTTTTCCTTTGCTTGATTGATTAAGGAAATCGCTCTATTATGGCAGTCTTTCCTTGTCATTAATTTTATTTGAGTAAGAAAGTAAGTGGCAGTTCTTATTGTAGTCCAATTATAATAATTATTTATTCTTTCAAACAAAAAATCATCTGGTTTTATTTTAGCATATTTAAAATAGTTTTTCAAAAAAATGCCACTTAGCTTTTTTATTAGTTCTGGATTGATTAATTTTCGTGAACTCATAAATTCGAGTTGTTGGGTAAACGTGCCGATATCTCTTGCTGGATCAGCAATGCATAAGTCGGTAAAATCGATAACTCCTAGCTTCCTAGCGTTTACGCTAATAATATTTTCGGGGTGAGCATCCCCATGAACGATAGAAAGCTTTTTAACTTTTGCAAGGTGTTTATTTTCAATTTTTGCGATCGCAATGAAAACTTTTTTATAATTAGGGTATATATGCGGATAGTCGATTTCCATCCGTTCAAGAATATTTTTTTTACCAGGAATTACTCGAGCGATAGTCGATTTTTTTAAAATATTATCTCTATTTATTATTTCTAGGCTGTGTAATTTTGCAAACCATTTAGCGGCAAGAGGAAGCGCCGTTACGAGAGATTCGACATTATTATCTTTAATTAGTTCGTATAAACTGATGCCATCTACACCCTCGTAGAAACAGGCATTATATTTTTTTGAATAATGAATAGCTTTAGGAATTGATAAATATGAGTCATTGAAACCAAGATCCCAAAGAAGGTTTAACTTTATGCAAACCGGTTTTCTGTTTTCATTTGAGTGGGCTGTGCAAAAGATTGAAATTGTCGTTTTTGTATTTTCTGAATTAATAAAAGTTGTTACGAATTCTATGACAACGTGGTAATTGTCGGACCAAATATATTTTTTATGGGGGATTATTTCTATTGACTCGATGCTTTTATGCTTTGGGTATTTAGGCAATATCTTTCGGATAAAATAGCTTAGCGTTGACTTAGTATTAAAGAGTTCGTTAATTATATTCATGTACTATATTAATTAATAGATTAATTTTTATAATTTTCCCAATGTTTTTCCCAAAGGATTTTTAATATATAATTAAATTTACTCTCAGCATCTAGTTTTTCTTGAAGACTGGTTGAGTTTTCCAAGTCTCGTATTGAGCGAATTAGTTCTTGAGTGCCAAGCTCAATTTGATCAGGGTTCCAAGCAATCGGACCAAAAACTCGGCGCATATCTTTGTTAGATGCCCACCAAAATGTACAACTTGCTAGGCCTCGCACTAAATGCCACTTTGACCACCAAATATTTTTATCATTACTATATTTATAATATAGACTTTGGGCTAGGTTTGCTAGCTCCATTAACTTTACTTGAATTATATTGGTTTTATTAAACCAGAGATCAAATGGTTTATTTTCACTTAACTCTTGTTCACTAGACTCCCAAGATGATTCCACCAAGTTGATTTCTGGATTGTCCTTTTTAGATTCAATGTAATTAGATATGAATTGTGTATTTAGGTTTTTGTTACCGCCATTCGCTAATAGTTTTTCAAAGTTAGCTGGTTCATCAATATGCCTAAGTCCATAAAGCTCGGCATCTGTTGCGCTCACTACAATATCATTATTGCCAAAGCTATTATTTAAGATTGTTTCTGGGATATATGTTTGAGAGAATTCTCTGTTTCTAAAAATTACTTTAAGTTTAGAATTTGAGTCTGTGTATACCTTGTTTAAGTTAGCATTGTTTAGCTTACCAGTTCCAGAAATTTCATCTAGAATAACCCACTCGTAGCCTAGGCTAGAAATGAGTTCGGCAGTATTTTTTGAATAAGCCATTTCAGGAAAGAAAAAACCTTTAATTTTAATATTTTCTCCAAAGTACTTATTGAGTATTCTTTTATTTTCTACGATTTGCTCCCTTGCTTGTCTAATATCGACTAACGGCAATAATGCGTGGTATGCAGCTGACCCAACCAACTCAAGTTGTTTTTTTAGTACCAATCTTTTTATTCTTCTAATCAAATCAATGCGCTTAAATTCTTCATCAAGACGCACTAGTAAACAGCCAGATATATTAGCTGTAAATTTTATATTAGAGTTTTCTTCTAGCCCTCTAATGATTCTTTCGTAGCTTTTTTCAGTTGCTTCTTGTATTTTTTTTCTATCTGCGTTTGCTGGCTGATAAAAATGTAGAAAATTTATCCAAAGCATATATATTTATTGTAAGTATTTAAGTGTGTATTTTTTTTAAGTTCTATCTATTAATTACTTTATAGTATAAGGTTATATACTTTTTTGCAGGAATTGTCCAGCTAGATGATTGTTTCATGGCCTTTACCATGATGCTACGCCAGATATATTTATACTTAAAAGTTTCGAGTGATCTAATAATAGCTCCAAAGAGAGAGAATTCATTAAAGCCATTAAAGGTAAACCCCGTTCCTGTGTCTGTTACTGCATTGTAATTTTCGACAGTGTCGTTTAGGCCACCAACCTCTCTAACGATCGGAACGCATCCATAACGCATAGCAATTAGTTGATTGATTCCGCATGGTTCGTGGTGAGACGGAAGTAAGAAGAAGTCTGAACCGGCATACATTTTTGTTTCGTCCTTTTGTTTAAAAGGAAGCCAAATTATTTTATGCGGATATTTTTTATGATATTTTTGAATTTTCTTGATATACCCTTTATCTCCATCACCCATTATTACATATTGAGCATTTTGTCTCACTAAGTGCTCTAATGTATTGCAGAATAATTCAAAGCCTTTTTGATAGGTTACACGAGAAGTCATGGTTATTAATGGGATAGTTGCGTCTATTTTGAATCCAAGTTTTTTTTGTAGGAACTCTTTATTTAATTTTTTTCTGTGTATTTTATTGTAAGAGTATTTTGCGATTAAACCAGGGTCTCTAGTTGGGTTGTAGGCTTTGTAATCAATTCCATTAATTATTCCGAATAATCTATCTTGGCGATTGCGCAGTATCATATGTAAATTTTGACCAAAGTGTTTTGTCATTATCTCTTCCTTGTATTGTTCAGAGACAGTATTTACTACATCGGCTGACATTATAGCTCGTTTGGCAAAATTAATATTTTCAATGTCAGGATCAGTTATAAGTGGTATTGGACGTTTGCCATGGTCTTTGTTGGCTAAAGGAATCTCCCACCAATTCTGGCCAAGTTGAAAAACTAAGTTGTGAATTGTGAAAACGGTTTTTGCATTCTGGAGTTCTTTATATTTTTTATATTTTTTAATGAAGTGGGGGATTAGGCCTGTTTGCCAGTCATGGCAATGAATAATATCTGGTTTAAAATCTAAGAATCTAATTAATTCTAAGCAAGCCAAATCAAAAATTAAAAAACGTACATTTTCATGTTTTGAGCCATATAGCACCTTTCTTTTAGAAAAATATTTTTTGTTCTCAATAAAATAAATAGGAAGATCATCCATTAAATAATCCTTCCAAAAACTAACCACTACTATATTTTCTTTGTCTATTTTGACCTTTGTATCTTTTTTTAATAATTTTAGGTTATGTGTAGTTGTGTCAATGATTCCTCCGTAGAGCGGTGTGATTACAATTACATTATGACCTAATCTTTTAATGGCTTTTGGTAAACTTCTTGAGACGTCAGCAAGACCTCCACTTTTTGAATATGGAGCAACCTCAGATGATA
This sequence comes from Patescibacteria group bacterium, assembly GCA_016784175.1. Taxonomy (GTDB): domain Bacteria; phylum Patescibacteriota; class Patescibacteriia; order Patescibacteriales; family BS150m-G62; genus BS150m-G62. The sequence goes on from JADHVC010000022.1 coordinate 4,824, forward strand.
TTGATACAACGTTTAATGTTTTATTCATGATTTTGTAGGAATTTTAACTTCGAGGTAATCCCAGTTTTGGTTACTGGCGCATATGGCGACTGCGAGTGCATCAGCTGCATCATCTGGGGTAGGAATTGTTTCTAAACTTAATATTAATTTAATCATTTTTTGTACTTGCTTCTTGTCAGCTTTTCCATAAGTAGAAACAGCTTGCTTAACTTGCAGCGGAGTAAACTCAGCAATTTTTAATTTATTTTGCTGGATCGCAAGTAATACTACTCCTCTGGCTTGACTAACAACAAAAGCAGTTTTTGCGTTATTATAAAAAAAGAGTTCTTCTACAGACACTAGATATGGCTTAAACTCTTCTATGATAATATTTAATTCTTTGTACAATATTTCTAACCTTTCTCCTAAGCCTTGGTTAGAATTGGTTTTGATTGATCCATAAGCAAGACATTTTATTGTATTATTTTTTTGAACTTCTATAACACCATATCCAGTGTCAGCAATGCCAGGATCAATTCCTAATATAATCATAAATCTATTTAATATTAGAATAATAATCGGCAACATCTTCGTTTCCATCTAATGCTTCCTCAAATGAAATTATCTTTTCTTGTTTTTCTTCGGGGAGATCTATTGTTTCCCTTGCGATGTATTCAATTTCAGCTGATTCTGTTTTGATATTTTGCTCTTCGAGTAATTTATTTACTGATTGAAGATTTTCAATTTTAGTAAAGATAGTTGTTAGCTCTTCATCTTTGATAATATCTAGTGCTCCACAGTCAATTAATGTTAATTCGAGTTCCTCAAAATTATTTTGATTAAGCTCCGCATTTAAAATTTTGATTACTCCTTTTTGTTCAAAGTTCCAGCTAACTGCGCCTAGTGATCCGCCATGCTTTGCGAATATATGACGAATATTAGCAACACTTCTATTCTTATTGTCAGTTAAACATTTTACGATAAATTGAGTGTTGGATGGACCAAATCCTTCATAGATTAACTCTTCTGCTGCTGCTCCACCCAATTCGCCACTACCTCGCTTGATCGCTTTTTCAATACTGTCTTTAGGCATATTTTCCTTCTTGGCTTTGTCGACTGCCATCCGAAGTGAAAAATTGGATTCTGGATCAGAGCCATTTTTTGCTGCGATAACAATATTGTTGGCATATTTTGTGAAAACCGCACTTCTTTTAGAGTCGCTAATTCCCTTTTGACGCTTTATGGAGTTCCATTTAGAATGTCCCGACATATTTTATTTGGTTATAATTTTATCTGCTAGTCCATAAGCTACAGCTTCTTCAGCTGTCATATAGTTATCTCTGTCTGTATCATTTTCGACAATAGAAATTTTTTGACTAGTATGTTTAGCAAGTATGATATTTAACTTGTCTTTTATTTTTAAAATGTGTTCAGCTTGAATCTTAATATCACTTGCTTGTCCCTCAGCACCACCCATTACTTGGTGAATCATTATCTCTGAGTTCGGCAGAACGAATCGCTTTCCTTTTGCTCCAGCCGCCAATAATGTTGCCCCCATACTAGCCGCCATGCCAATGCAAATTGTGTTTACGTCACTTTTTATATATTGCATTGTGTCATATATTGCAAGTCCGGCCGTAACAGATCCACCTGGTGAGTTGATATAGAATTTAATATCTTTGTCTTTGTTTTCTGCATCTAGAAATAATAGTTGAGCAATAACAATATTCGCAACATGTGAATCGATAGCTTCACCTAAAAAAATTATTCTGTCCCTTAGCAATCTAGAATAAATGTCGTAGGCTCGTTCTCCATAAGAAGATTTTTCAATGACTGTGGGTATTAGTGACATAATATTTAATTATTTAATTATTTAATTTTTTTATCTAACAATAACTTTAATATTATCTTTTTTCGCATTAATTGTCAATGATTATCCATTCTTTTTCATGTTTAACTAGCTTACCTTTTGTTTGAAATCCAGCTGCTTTAATGTGACCGCCACCTCCCAAAATGTTGGCTAGAAGTGACATGTTTATATTATCGTCAAATGACCGAAGTGAGCCTCGAATGTTTCCATTATTTTGGTCTCGCAAAAAAATTATAGCTTTTATAGCTCGTATAGTTCCTAAAAAGCTAGGCAATCCTTCAAGGTACTCTCCGTCGGCGGCTGTTTGGTAATTAAGATGGATCTTTGAAGATACAATATTATACTCTTTATTTAGCTCTACATCTCTCATTGTTTGCCCCCAGATCTTAAGAGAGTTTAAGCTTTTGTTGTAATGAATATTGGCCATTATTTTAGACCAATCTGCTCCTAATTCCAGTAATCTTGAAGAAATATTTAGTGTGTTTTCGTTGGCATTAGCATATGCAAAATTTTTAGAATCACTAAGAATCCCCGCGAGCAAGCATTCCGCAATTTTTTTTGTTATGGTTATTTTATTCTGATCAAAAAAATCGTAGACAATTTCGGCTGTTGCACATTTGTTGGTTAGCTTAAGGTCGATATCTGAAAAGGTATCTGTTTTTGGATGGTGGTCGATATTGATAACTTTTTGACTAGATAATCGATTATTTATTTCCGTTTCTAGTTTTGTTATTTTGAGGTTTCCGCAATCGCAAGTGATAATGGTGTCATAATTATGAAAAATTAGGCTGTTTGAATTTAGCACTTTTGTGTTTTCGATTAAGAAATCGTATTGAGAAGGAATTTCATCAAAGCAGTAAATATCCGATTCTTTATTTATAGAATTTAAATATTCCTTAAGTGCACATACACATGAGGTTGTATCGACATCAGGTTTTTCGTGGGCCACCAAGAGTATCTTTTGTGACTGTTGAACTTGTTGATGAATTTGGTTTAGTCTTAAATCATTCATATTTCTATTATCACTTTTTTTTAAAATTGGGTCAAATACTTGCATATACATTCTCGATATGATACTATAAATTTGGAAAAATTATCAATTAATTTATTTTTGAGTAAACAATAAAAGATATAAAAGCATGTAATTTTAAAGCATATGAGTTTGGATTATAGAGACGTAAATTAAGAGATTTGACAATAACCGACGGAATTCATTTGTATGCTATTATTAAGAAATTTAATTATTAACTAATTTATTGGATCATAAATATAAAACAGAATTAATAAAGAACAATTAAATATTTTTATGCTTATATATAGTTTTTTTTGTTTACAGTATTGTCTATGGAATATATATTAGGGTTAGCAGGATTAGTAGTTGGCGTGGGTGGCGGCATGTACTGGCAAAAAACACAGGTTAAGTCTGGTGCGAATAGGCTTAAAGAAAAAGCTGAAAAAGCATTGGCTGATGCAAAACAAGAAAGAGTAGAAATTTTAATCAAGGCAAAAGAGAGTTCGCTTGATATAATCGATCGAGCAAAAAACGAAGAAGAGTCAAGACGAAAGGAAGTTAACGCTTTGCAATTAAGATTAGAAAAAAGAGAAAGTATCTTTTCTCAGAAATTATTAGAGCTACAAGATAAGCAACAAGTAGTTTATGAAAAAATTGATAAAATTGAAAAGGCAAAAGAAAGAATCAGACAAATAAAAGACGAACAAGTAGCAAAATTAGAAGAGATAGCAAAATTACCTCGTGACAAAGCAGTAGAGCTTTTGCTTGATAAAGTTAAAGAAGAAAATAAAGAGAATTTAATGCATCGTATTAGCAAGTTAGATCAGGAAACTCATGAGGTTTTAGAGGAGAAGGCACGACACTTGTTAATGAATACTTGCCAAAGAATAGCATCTTCTGTAACATCAGAGTTTACAAGTACATCAGTTGATCTACCAAACGATGAGATGAAAGGTCGTATTATCGGCAAGGAGGGCAGAAATATCAGAGCAATAGAAAAATTAACAGGTGTAGAGATATTAGTAGATGATACCCCAAATGTTATTACTATTTCTGGGTTTTCATTAATTCGAAGGCACATTGCAAAAAAGGCTTTAGAGAGTCTTATCTTGGACGGTAGAATCCAACCAGCAAAAATTGAAGAAGCGATTGAAACTGCCAAGAGAGAATTAGCTGTTGATATGAAGAAGGCTGGTGAAACGGCTTGTTACGAGTTAGGAATTACCGGGTTTGATCCCAAATTGGTTCAAATAATTGGTAGGTTAAAGTACAGAACTAGTTATGGTCAGAATGGACTACTTCATAGTATGCAAGTTGGTCGTGTGGCCGGTTTTCTAGCTGAAGAATTAGGATTAGATGTTACTTTGGCAAAGAAAGGTGGACTATTGCATGATATTGGTAAGACGGTTGATCAAGAAGTAACAGGAACACATCCTGAGATCGGCGGTAAGATTGCTCGAAAGTTTAATCTAGTACAAGAAATTATTGATCCAATTGAAACTCATCATGATGATAAACCAAAAGGAATACTATCTGTTATTGTGAAAGTAGCTGATGCTATATCTGGAGGAAGACCAGGTGCTAGGAATGATAGTTTTGAAAAATATTTAACAAGATTAGGCGATTTAGAAAAAGTAGCCAATGCTTTTCCAGGAGTTGAGCGAACATATGCAATCCAAGCTGGTAGAGAAATTAGAGTATTTGTTACTCCACAAGAAATTGATGATTTTAAGGCTCGTGAATTAGCAAAAGCTATCGCCCATAAAATTGAACAAGAACTTCAGTATCCGGGAGAAATTAAGGTAAATGTAATCCGTGAATTAAGAGTAATTGAATTTGCTAGATAATTAAAAAAATGTAATAGTTAATAATATTAATTACATAAACAATACTATGAATAAAAATACATTAATCGAAAAAGTATCATTAGATACTGGCTTAAGTAAAAAACAAGTTTTAGATGTCATCGAATCAACAATAGAGATTATTATTCAGGAGTTAAAGCAAGGCAATGAAGTTAAAATTAGCGGCTTTGGTACATTTTTGTCCCGCATCAGACACTCAAGAGGTGGAGTTAATCCACAAAATCCAAAGGAACGCATTACTATTCCTGAGGTTCGTGTGGCTAAATTCAAAACAGGAAAAACTCTTAGAGACGCTTTGAAAGTTTAGTTCAAAATAAAATTTAAAAACAAAAAGTACCTACAAAGGTACTTTTTGTTTGGGGGTATTTTTGATACTATAAATAGATAAATATTAATTAATAGTGATTTATGTCCTCAAAAATATTCTCAGCGGCATTGGTTGGGTTGGATGCAGAAATTGTTGAAGTTGAGGCTGATACTGGAGGTGGAGAAATGGGGTCTTTTTCTATCGTTGGGTTACCAGATACTTCTGTGTCAGAGTCTCGTGAGCGAGTACGATATGCTATTAAAAACTCGGGGTTAAATTTTCCAAAGCTAAAGGTTGGGGTTAATTTGGCTCCCGCAGATCTTCGCAAGCAAGGGCCAAGTTACGACTTGCCCATTGCAATTAGTGTGCTTTTGGCGTCATGCGCTATTAAATGTTCTGATGTAAATTTTAATAAAATTCTTTTTGTAGGAGAGCTAGCTTTGTCTGGTTTACTAAGAGGGGTTAATGGAATATTACCTATTGCTCTTGAAGCAGCACAAAAAGGCTTTGAGATTATTATTGTGCCAGCCATTAATGCGAGTGAAGCAAAGCTGGTAGAATCGCTTGAGGTTATTCCGGTTAACTCACTAAGACAGGTAATAGATTATCTCGAAGTAACAGAAAAGATAGTGCCAGCCGAAAGAACGATCTTTGATTTTTCAAATGCAGAAATCTTACAAGATATGTCGCATGTTAAGGGTCAGGAGCAAGTAAAGCGTGCTTTAGAGATATCAGCCGCAGGTGCTCACAATATCGCCATGAGTGGCCCTCCTGGGTCTGGTAAGACAATCCTTGCTCATACTATACCCTCCATTCTCCCAGACTTAATGCTAGAGGAAGCGCTCGAGGTTACAAAGATATATTCTGTGGCTGGAAAATTGGGTCGAGACCAGGCACTTATTACCGCCCGTCCTTATCGAGCACCACATCATACCGCCAGTTCGTCTGCTTTAATCGGAGGTGGGTCTTGGCCAAAGCCGGGTGAAATATCTTTAGCGCATAGAGGCGTTTTATTTTTGGATGAATTCGCTGAGTTTCCAAGAAAAATTTTAGAAAATTTACGACAACCATTGGAGGATGGAATAATCCATGTTAATAGGGTGGCAGGAAATTTAATTTTTCCGGCAAAGTTTATACTGGTGGCTGCCATGAACCCTTGTCCATGTGGCTTTATGAGTGATCCAGGACGAGAATGTACTTGCACTCCAATTCAAGCTATAAACTATTCTAAGAAAATTTCTGGTCCAATAATAGACAGAATAGATCTTCATGTAGAGGTTCCAAGAGTAAACTATGAGCAGCTTACTAGCTCTACAGAGTCTGGTGAAACTTCTTCTGTAATAAAAGAAAGGGTTACGAGAACACGAAATATTCAACATGAAAGATTTAAGCAAACACCATTTTTTACTAATTCTGAAATGAGTTCAGAGGCGGTTAGGAAGTTTTGTGTTTTGGATAGTGCTGGTGAGCAAATGATAAGAAGAGCGGTCACTCAAATGCACTTGTCTGCTAGGTCATATTTTAGAGTATTGAAATTAGCAAGAACAATAGCAGATTTAGATCAAGAAAAGAATATATTAATTAACCATATCGCTGAGGCTCTTCAGTATAGGCCTAAAATAGACTAAAATTTCTTATTGTAACTACTCACTATGTCTACATTATTTTTGAGCGCATATAGAATATGTAGTAATTTTTTGCATAATTTAACTTAAAAAATTTTATGTTTGAGTGAAGCGAGTATAGCCTCACAAATTTGTGGATCAACCATGAATTTGTGAGGCACTTTTTTTTGCCAATAATTTAAAATTTGCTATACTTAGATTATTATAAATTTATTTTTAGTTATGAAGTATAAAATTACTTGTATCGTTTTTATATTTATTTTTATCTTAACTTCTGGGTTTGGTTGTAAGATCGTTGACAAAGAAACTCAGCAGGCAATGACACCAGTAGAGCTTAAATATTGGAGAGTTTTTGAAGGTTCAGATGCATTTGATGAAATAATAGCCGCATATCAACAGCTTCATCCCTTTGTTACTATTGATTATCGGCTACTTAGATATGAAGAGTATGAAAGTGAGTTAATTGATGCTATGGCAGAGGATAGAGGCCCTGATATGTTTTCTATCCATTCAACTTGGGTGAATAAGTATAAAAATAAGATTAAACCTGTTCCTCCATCAATTACAATGGCTTACCCAGTTGTCAAAGGAACCTTAAAGAAAGAGATAATTCCAGAATTACGTACTACGCGTAGTGTAAATTTAACTCAACTTAAGGATCAATTTATCGATACTGTTTTTGATGATGTGGTTTTTGATGACGAAAATGAAGTTACGGGTGAGATAGAAAAACGAATTTATGGTTTACCATTGGCGATTGATACCTTAGTGCTTTTTTATAATAGAGATTTATTTAACAATTCTAGTATTGCTAAGCCACCAATGTATTGGAATAGAGAGTTCCAACAAACTGTTAAGAGGCTTACAAAATTAGATGTAAGAGGTAAAATTATTCAATCTGGCATATCGCTGGGTGGATCTAGGAATATTGAAAGATCAACTGATATTTTGGCTTTATTAATGATGCAAAATGGTGCAGTTATGAGCGAAGGATCCTCTATTTTGTTTAATAAGATACCGGCCATTTATGCTGGTCAAGACTATAACCCTGGGTTGGAGGCCTTGCGTTTTTATTCTGACTTTGCAAACTCCTCTAAAGAGGTATACTCTTGGAATGCTGAGTTGGGAAATTCACTAGAGATGTTTATTTCTGGTAACTTGGCTATGATGTTGGGTTACTCATATCAAATTCCAGCTATTAAAGCGAGTGCACCAAAGTTAAATTTTGGAATTTCACCCGTCCCTCAAATTGAAAGTTCACAAAGAGCACTAAACTATGCAAATTATTGGGTAGAAACTGTGTCTAGAAAAAGTGCATATTCTGATGAGGCTTGGGATTTTTTGCAATTTGCAACACGAGCAGAAAATGTTAAATCTTTTTTAGTTAAAACTAAGAAACCTTCTGCTTTGCGTGAAATAGCAACAGCACAAATCGAAGATGAAGATATTGGTATTTTTGCTTCTCAAGCATTAACGGCAAAAAGTTGGTATAGAGGAAAAGATTTTCTAGCTACAGAAGAGATTCTCTATGATATGATTGATACAGCAGCCACAGGTAATGTAGAGAATATGCAGGCAGTAATTAGTACAGCAGCTCAAAGAGTACAACAGACTGTATATTAATTTATTAAGAGTATAAAAAAGTATAATGTTTGAAAACTTAAAAAAAATTCAATTTCTGTTTATTCTTTTCTTTTTTTTGAGTGTGCCCAGTATTGTTAATGCTGCTTTAGTGAATTGTAAAGGAGATGATGGTTGTAATCTAAGTGATTTTGAACCCATGATCGTTAATGCGGCAAATATGATTCTGGGTGTAAGTGGGGCAATTACTTTGTTATTTTTTATTTATGGCGGTGTGGTTTTGCTTACTTCAGCGGGCGCTTCCGATCGAGTAACTCAGGGTAGGACTATTCTTACTAATTCAATAATCGGACTTCTCGTAATATTTTCTAGTTTTGTAATTATTCAGTTTGTTGTTGGAACTTTGGGTGGAGAGGCGGACTCTACTAACTTAAAGATAAACATTCCTTCTTCTTCTTAACAATAAAGTAACTGCTCACTATACCTGCATTATTTTTGAGCGCATATGGAATATGTAGTAATTTTTAGCAGAATTTAACTTAAAAAATTTTATGTTTGAGCGAAGCGAGTTTAAAATTTTTGTTAAATTGTGCGTAAAAAATTGCCCAATATTCCATCCTAAGCGAAAAAGTGATGCAGGTATAGTGAGCACTTAACCACAAACTATGTCAGTTTTTCGAATAAGTACAGTTAAATTAGAGGCTGCTTCTGTGTCGGAGCAGCTTCGTTTGTCTAGGCAAAAAAAAGACCTAAGTTTAGAGAAAATTGCTAAGTATTTAGAAATCAATGTTCGATATTTAAAGGCACTAGAATCTGGTGATTTTAGCACTTTACCACCAGGGACGTATGCTAAAAATTATTTAAGGGAGTATGCACTATTCTTAGGTTTAAATTATCATGAACTACTTCCACTGTTCGAAAAAGAAAAGTCTGTGCTTGGTTGTGGTGTTAAAAAAAGTGACTTTTTTACAAAATTAAAAGCAAAGCAAAAAAGAATATTGTTCTTGCCAAGTATTTTTAAAAATATTGTCATTTTTGCTAGCGTTTTAGCTTGTTTAGTTTATTTTGGTGGCGCTATTCTTAAAATATTCTCTCCTCCTATTCTAGAAGTATTTAATCCACCCGAAAACTTAATAATTAGTACTTTTTCAATTGATATAACTGGTTATGCACAGGAAGAATCTCAAGTTTTTATTAATGGAGAGTTAGTTGCTAATACAGGTGGATCTTTTATGCGAACTGTTTATTTGAGAAATGGAATTAATATAATCAATATTACTGCAGAACAAAAGCTTGGTCGAAAGTCTGTTGTTGAGCGTAGAATTTTAGTTGATAAAGAAGGCATAGAATCTGAGTTGAAATAATTTGTGGTAAATAATAAATAAAATAATTCTTGCAGAAAGTATATTGTTAAGTTAAGATTAGTATTATCTTAATTTAGTGACAAGATCTTTAACTATTAGAATTAAATGTATGAGTGAAAAAAATAAAATATCAAAGATAGTCAAGAATGAACCTATGGATAATCAGTCAAGCGAGAAAATGGCAGCAGCAGTAGCAGCTATGGAGCAAATAAAGGATAGATTTGGTGATGGGTCAATAATGAAATTTGGAGATTTTAAGCATGTAAATGTAGACGCGGTTTCAACTGGATGTCTTTCTTTGGATGTTGCACTTGGAATTGGAGGCGTACCACGAGGAAGGGTGATAGAGATTTTTGGTCCAGAAGCTTCGGGTAAAACAACATTAGCTCAGCATATTATCTCAGAGGTGCAGAAGGTTGGCGGGATCGCTGCCTTTATTGATGCTGAGCACGCACTTGACCCAGATTATGCTGTTAAGATAGGTGTTAATGTTAAAGATTTATTAATATCTCAGCCAGATACGGGTGAGCAAGCGCTAGAGATTCTAGAGACGCTTGTGCGCTCAAATGCTGTGGATGTGGTAGTGGTTGATAGTGTGGCAGCATTAGTGCCAAAGAAAGAAATAGAAGGGGACATGGGTGACTCCAATATGGGTCTCCAAGCTCGTTTGATGAGCCAAGCTTTAAGAAAGTTGACTGGAATTGTTTCCAAAACTAACACTATAGTTATTTTTATTAACCAAATAAGAATGAAGATTGGTGTGATCTTTGGTAACCCAGAAACAACAACTGGCGGCAATGCATTAAAATTCTACTCATCTGTTAGAATTGAAGTTCGTCGCAGTGCTCAAATTAAACAGGCAGATAAGATTATCGGAAATAGAGTGAAATGCAAGATTGTTAAAAATAAAGTAGCTGCTCCATTCAGAACTTGTGAATTTGATATTATGTACAATGAAGGAATCTCAATATCTGGTGATTTATTGGATGTTGGTGTTTCTGTTTCTGTTATCGGTAAAAATGGAAATTCACACAGCTTTGAAGATATTAAATTGGGAGTTGGTAGAGAGAATGCGAAAAGATTCTTACGTAGCGATCCACAATTGATGGCGGATATACGCAAGAAAATTCTTGCAACCATTAATGCTCAAGAAGCAGAATAACAAAAAAAACAACTCATTGATGCGATGAGTTGTTTTTTTTATGTTTATTATTTAACGTTTAGGATTACTAATTCCATATCTTCTTGAGGTAGATCCTTCTTGGTAATTTTTAATTTTTCTTCATTCGTTGGGTCAAGTCCTATTTCTTTAATGAAGTTGGATATTTCATCAAAGTCAAATATTAAGCCAGGTATTTTATAAAGCATTGGAATTATTATGCGTGGCTCTATCTGATTGATAACTTCTTTTGCTTTTGAGGCATTTAAGACTCCGTTTCCACCTACTGGGACAAGAAGGATGTCCGTTCCGCTTAATTCTTCTAGTTCTTCTGAGGATAAAATTTTATTAAGATGCCCTAAGTGAATAATAGTTATACCGTCTATGGCAATTCTGTAGATAATATTTTGCTTTTCATCTTTTTTTGTCTCAACGCCTTTAACGCCAATTCCTTCAACGTCATACTCACCAGCACAATCTATGATAAATGGTTTTTCTATTATATTCTTCTTGGTTATATATTTTTCATTTGTTCCAATTATTAAAACTTCAGCATCTGTTTTTGGCCCTTTTAGGCCAGTTTTATCGCTAAAAGGATTTATTATGACCTGAGAACTACCGTTTTGTTTCGACTGAATTTTAAAGCTAGATAAGCCGTAATATGTGATAATCATATAAACAATTTTTTAATTTTTATTTAGAATAATATTTTCCATCGTCTTCGATGTCTTGAAGTTTACTACTAGCTTCTTTTGATTCTATTTTATTGTCTTCGTCTTCTTCTTCATAGATATCGTTAGAATCAGTTATTTCTTCTGATGATTTATTGTCGTCCGAATCATCCATGAATTCTTCATCTTTGCTTTCGTTTTCATCTTCATTTTCTTCATCATCTAATAATTTCGCTGCAGTATTTTCTGGGGTTATATAGCTGTGCGTTCCTTTTAATACAATAGGGGTTTCTGGTTCTTCTTCACTAAAGTAGTCTGGTTGATCGTCGTCATCCAAATAGCTTTGAGGTGCTACTGACTTATTTCGATTATGTAGCGGTGTAAAGCTCGTTGGAATATTTGTAGTACTCTCATGATCTTGTCTTGATATTAATATTTCTCTTGGCTTAGATCCATTAGCTTGACTGATTGTTCCAGATTCTTCAAGTAAATCCATTATTCTTGCCGCTCTTGCATATCCTACACTAAGCCGTCTTTGAAGTAAAGAAGCGGATGCTTTTCCTGTGTTAATGACAAGTTCTTTTGCTTCGTTAAATAAAGCATCTCCTCCGTCATCGCCTTTATCATCGTGCGATCGACTTGAGCCTATATTGATAGCTCCAACACCTCTGACATCTTGAGTTTCAATGATTTCGTCAATGTAGCAAGTTTCATAGTCAACTTGTTCTCTTATGTATCTTACGATTCTTTTTATTTCTATATCGGATAGATAAGCGCCCTGCAAACGCTTGGGTTGAGAAATGGCTGGAGTTGAAATCAACATATCTCCTTGTCCTAATAAATCCTCAGCACCGATCGAGTCTAATATTGTTCTTGAGTCTATCCCCGAAGCAACAGCAAAGGCAATTCTGGCTGGCGTATTAGCTTTAATTAGTCCAGTAATTACATCTGTTGATGGTCTTTGAGTCGCTAGTATTAAATGAATACCAACAGCTCTAGCCATTTGAGCTAGTCGAATAATCGCAGCTTCGACATCACGCTTAGCAGATACCATTAAGTCGGCTAACTCATCAATGACCAGCACAATGTACGGCATTTTATCATCACTATTTTTTAGGCCTTCGTTGTAGGCTTGAATATTTCGTTTCCCTTTTTTGCTTAATATTTCAAACCGTCTATCCATTTCATTTAGACACCACTTTAATGCATTGATAGTTTTAGATATGTCTGTTATTACCGGGGTTAAAAGGTGGGGGATTGCATTGTATACGGTTAATTCTACTCTTTTTGGATCAACCATAATAAATCTTAACTCATTTGGATTGTTTCTATATAAAAGACTGACAATTATCGTATTTAGACAGACGGATTTTCCGGAATTAGTCGCACCAGCTACAATGACGTGCGGCATTTTTGCAAGATTATCAACCCATACCTTACCGGCAACATCTTTACCTAGTCCAATACAAAGAGGACTATCGCTTTTCTTGAAAGCAGGATCAGTCAAGATTTCTTTTAGGCTTACGAGCGCTTTTTTGTGGTTCGGTATTTCAATTCCAACTAAAGCTTTGCCTGGAATAGGGGCTTCAATTCTGATTGGATGAGCTGCTAATGCTAAAGCCAAGTCATCTCTTAGGGCTGTGATTCGTGAAAGCTTAACCCCATCAGCTGGTTTAAAAGCGTATTGAGTGACCGTGGGGCCAACAGTAATGTCTTGCATTTCTATTACTATTCCAAAATTTTCTAAAGTTCGAGTTATTATCTCGGTATTGCTTTTTATGTCGCCACTCATTGGTTTGCTGGCACCTGCTTTTAGTAAATTAATCGGTAGGTCAATTTTAACTTTTATGGAATTGAGTGATACGTCAAACTCTTTAGTCTCTGTAATTGGAGATATTTGAGGTGTAGTTGGTTTATCCAATTTAATTGCGCAATTATTGCTAATTTCCTTGGCCGAAAAATTCTTATCCAATAAGTCATTATCATATTTTTTGAACAACTCTTCACTGTTTGGTTCTTCTATGTCAAGTATTTCTTCGCCGGCATATTCATCTTCATCAACTAGTTCATCTTTGTTGTCAAATAATTTTCTGTAAGCATGCTTAAAAGGTGAAAAAAGAAATCCAAGAGGACTACTACTTCCCACTAAACTTTTTAATGGCGTATTAAAAATAATCATTATTGAGCTTATTAGCATTGATAATAATATTACCCATGCTCCGATAATATCTAGTGCTTTATAAAAAACTAAGGCTAAAAAATAACCCAAATAACCTCCTCCTGCTCCATACGCTATGCTTGCTTTCCACTCTTCGATAGGAATAAATAAATGAAGAATTGCATGAAGAGATATTATAAATAAACCAATACCAACATAGGTAAGTTTATTAACAATATATTTTCCTTCGTTGTATATGTAGTATCCCAAAAAAAACATAATAAATGGGAAAAAGAATCTTCCCCAACCGAATATACTTGTAAGTACTTTTGCGAGATAGATTCCAAATATGCCAGCAACGCCAAATAAACTTAAAAGACTAATAGCCCCAAAGGTTATAATAGAAACAATAATTATCCCACGTTTAATGTTAGAATCTAATGTTGGCTCTTCTTCATTATCATAATCTTCTTCGAATTCTTGACTATTTTTTTTTGTATATTTTCTTTTTTTCTTAAACACCATCTTTATATTTTTTGATTATTTAAAATATGCTTAAATCTATTATTTTTGTTTAATATTAAAGCTTCTTCAATTGCCCACGGTGACCAATTATCGGGGTTAATATTTATATCTTCTAGAAAATCTATCCAATCTACCCACCCTATTGCCTCAACTTCATCTTTATTAATAATAGGTTCAGTATCTATTAGACCTACTAATATGGGGCATATTTCATTTTCCATTATACCATCCTTAGCAAAAGTATACCTATAAGGAGCAACTTCTTCAAGTAAATTCAATTTTAAGCCTAATTCTTCTTTTCCTCTTCTTAACGCAGCCTCAATATTTGACTCATGTAATAAAGGATGTCCACAATAGCTATTAGACCAGGTACCAGGCCAAGCTATTTTTTTAAAGCTTCTCTGCTGAAGTAGAAGTTTTTTGTCATATTGCCTAAAAACAAATACTGAAAAAGCCCTGTGAAGTAGGGTTTTTTTGCCATGCACCATATATTTTGGCATCGTGCCTAGTATATTATTTTGTTCATCAACTAGTACGACATATTCTTTTTGCATATTATGAATTATAACATATTTTTGTAACTACTCACTATACCTGCGTTATTTTTGAGCGCATATGGAATATGTAGTAATTTTTAGCACAATTTAACTTAAAAAATTTTATGTTTGAGTGAAGCGAGTTTAAAATTTTTGTTAAATTGTGCGTAAAAAATTGCCCAATATTCCATCCTAAGCGAAA
>JADHVC010000023.1 GCA_016784175.1 Patescibacteria group bacterium
TAAAAACTCATGAGCATGTTCAAGGTTGTGCCACTGAATTAAAGCGTCAACCACTCTATAACATGTTTGGAGTAAAAAAGGGGAGTAGAGCACAAGAAATTATTACCCAGAAGATTAATGGAATAAAAAGAAAAGGAAAGCTTGACTATATTTATCCAGAAAAAAAGATTATTGCTGATATTAAGACGTGCGCTAATATACT
Source organism: Patescibacteria group bacterium (assembly GCA_016784175.1). Lineage (GTDB taxonomy): Bacteria > Patescibacteriota > Patescibacteriia > Patescibacteriales > BS150m-G62 > BS150m-G62. The sequence goes on from JADHVC010000023.1 coordinate 203, forward strand.
TAGATTTGAGCCAGAATTGTATGCAGAGCAATTAGCATACTATCGTGAACTAGCTAGTGAAAAGTATGGAATTCCAGAGAGCGAGTGGGATTGTTATATTATGGCAGTTGATAAAAATATTTTGTACAAAAGGTCGGAAATATTTTTACTCGACAAGCAGTTATTAAACGCCAGCAAGGACAGAAACGCACATAACCTAAAACTATACCTTGAACGCAAAAAAACAGGATTCTTTAACCCTGTAACGCTTAATCCAGATGATAATTTATCAAGACGAGATAAATGCATGAACTGTGACCATTATCCGAATTGTAAGTTTAGCTTACAGAAGAATACTACTTTAATAAGCTAAAAACAAAACCATAGAAAGCGAAAAGCGGGTGACCAGCAATTTGAATCAATCCCGCTTGACGCAGGCATAAACTAAAATCTGCAGATCTCAGCCTAGCCTTAAGTATATTTTAACAATTTGCTTATGTAAAGTAAATGAAAATATAGTAACACACATATGAACACTGGTTTAGTAAAAACTTTCTGCATCCCAAGCAAGAGCCAACCCAATGGAGCGCATTATGTTTCGGTTTGGGTGGATGGCTTTGTGGCGTGCGATTGTAAGGCTTGGGAGTTCAGGCGAAATTGTTCGCACAAGAAAGAAATTAATAAATATTATGGCAATTAAGGTTAAAGCTAATAAAAAGGAATGTGCTAATCCTATGTGTGAAAAAGATTTAACTAATGCTTTTTCTTTTAAGGAGATTGGAGTTCCGAGGTATTATTGCGGTGAATGTTGGAGTTCGAGATTAAGTTGTAAATCATAATAATCATGCTTGCCAAAATATGGATAAAAACAAGCCAATTGGTGATTGGATTAAAGTCCATCGAAATATAATAAATCATATTGTCTTTGACAATGAAAAAGCCTTAAAAATTTGGTTGTGGTGCTTGCTAAAAGCAAATTTTAAACAGGGCGAAGTTTTGCTCGGAAGAAAAAAGCTCACTGTTAACATTGGGGAGTTTATCTTTGGTAGCTTAAAAGCTTCAGCTCAATTGAAAATTCCAAAAACTACAATCTGGTTTTGACTAAATTTCTTTGAAAGAGAAAAAATGATTCGTATTAAGAGGACTACAAGGTTTAGTAAAATAACCATCGTAGAATATGCTAAATATCAAACTGTAAAACACAATCTTGAACACAAGAATAGTGATGATAACCCACATAGAATCGAGGAATTTGATTATGTTGATGGTGAGGCTTGTACACCAAGTGGAACGCAGGCGGGAAGCAAGCGGGAAAGATATAAGAACTCAAAGATTGAAAAGAATAATAATAAGGTGTCAAAAAAACAGGAAAATTATCCACAGAGTTATCCACAAAAAGCAAATAAATCCAGTATTAATCGAGGAATGGAAACTTTTAGTGATATTGCTAAAAGGGCTTATAAAAATCTTAAAGGAGCAAAACAATGACAAAAAATTGGAAATGTAAAAGTTGCAAAGTTTCAATGCATGAGCTTGAGACTAAGTTTATTATCAAAACTTCAAAAGGAATCTTGCTTGAATTTTGCTCAACTGGTTGTATTCAGTTTTACGACACGGTTATTCGTTATAAGGAGGGTCAATATGGTGATGAAATTTACCAATGATTAAATCAAGGCAGGGCTATGAGCTTTATCGCTCAAGCCCTGCTTCAAAAAAATCCCCATGCTTAAAATAAAGGAGGATAGTAAATATTTTCATGACTGCAGTAATGGTTGTGAGATTCAGGATATTGAGAATAAGTTGATTTGCATAACCCATGAAAATGTCGAAGTTTGTAGATGTGGTTGGCAAATTGGTTGGCATAATGGGGTTAGTGCTAAAATATTAGCCAATAGGTGATATGAAAAACAAAGAGGTTACAAAACTAAAACCTAAGCAAGAGTTATTTTGCCAATATTACGCGAGTAGTGAGGAGTGCTTTGGTAATGGTACAAAATCTTATCTCAAAGTCTATTTAAATGTAAAGTACGATACGGCAAGAACTGAAGCTGCTAAAAACCTTGCAAAGCCTTGCATTTCAGCCCGTATTTCTGAGATCTTAGAGAGCAAAGGTTTAAATGATGAATTTGTTGATAAGCAACTATTGTTTTTAATCACTCAGCATGATGATCTGACGAATAAACTGAATGATATAAAGGAATATAATCGCATTAAAGGTAGGCACGCTCCTGAAAAACATCAATTTGAGCAAATATTTACTGGTAGCAATGAAGAACTTGATTTAGCGATTGAGGCTGAGAAGAGTAAGTTTAAGAAGTAGATTTTTTGGGCAAAAAAAATTCCGCCAGAGGTCTTTGATAGACTTGGCGGATTTGTTGAGAGTTGGTTAAGCTCTGATTTTAACCGATGTTAATGTTATCGTTGTGATGCAACTTTTTCATGCATCATTTTGCGCAGAGACTCGCGACTAAGTACCGTAAAAACGGTTTTGTGGTGAGTGACTTTCACCCCGTCAGGTGGCCTACTTCCACTCCTGCTTTCACGCATACTGTAGTCTTGAGGGATGTAGTATGAAACACCATGAGCAACGGCATACCGGGCGCAATCCACAACTGCATCAATGCCAGGCATATTCCTGTGTTCTTGAGGCACATTTTCCATTGCATTTAAGTGATCAAACTCACTTGCAATAACAAGCATTTGATCACTTTGAATTACAGAAGAGGCATACTCAAGGTCATGGAAATAAATGTCACCATAGCCTACAACTGCTCCTGTTTCCATGTACCATGTGGTATTTTTTGCTCTTCCTTTAAGTCCTTCTCCATTGCTCATATCTTCGGCTGTAAACGCTTCTTCTCTTTTTTGACGATTGCGTCCAATGCCAAGTGGATCAGAGCGGTGTCCAGCCTCGAAGATGCGTAAGCGATCTGCGATGGTTTGCTTGTCCATCTCTTGAGGATCGCTAGGAAGCCCAACGATTTCGATGAGATGTTGGTTTGATTGCTCCATGGTCATTGCCAGAAATCCAGGAGTGATCTCGAGCGTTGGGTCAACGCCAGTTGGATTAAATCTTCGCCGTGCAAGGATGTAGTCCAAATCCCCAAAAGTATGGGGTAACGTATTACCCTGCGTATCTTTTTTCAACCACATGTAACCATCGTCAGGACATTTAGCGCGTATTGAGCCAGTCCCATCCGTCAGACCCAAGATGTAAAGGACTCTATCATAGTCTTGTTCATTAAGCATCTTAAGATAGTGGATGTTCGACTCTGCTTGATCAACGAAGACTTCGTCACGGTGAAGATTAAAGAAATAGATGTCGTGAATGTCTCCACCGGCCAGCAGACTTGGGATTGCTGATTCAAGAGTCACGAAAAGTTGCAGCACCTTTTCTTTCAGGGAAAAAACTTCGTGTATTGGATAACCATGACCATCTTGTCCATCTGCACCTAAGTACATTTGATAGCCACCGATTCCATCGATGTGCATAATAATCTTGCCGTCATTGAAACGATCACCAGCTCCTCCACCGTAATCTGGAAAAACACGACCCCGAACTTTCACATCACCTTTTTCACCAACCATTGCTGTAAAATCTATCCAAAAGTTTTCTTTCGACGGTTGAGTGAATTCAAGTTTATCAATATGACTAAACCAACCATTGTCGAGTTTTTTGTTAACAGCATCTAAAGCTGCTGTGACCATCAAAATTGCAGAAAGCGAAGTGTTATACAGCACAACTGATTTGCTCATGGTGTTACTCCTTTTTTTCGTTCACAAACGAATTATAACTGTCCCCATGACAGTAATTTAAAAGCAGAGTATTACTTACAAATTACTGTCATGGATTATTTTTAAAGATCTGAAGATATGCTTTAAGCATAGCATACTATTATAATTATGTCAAGCTATTTTATGCAAAGTGACTAATATTACTAATAAAATTCAAACATTATGCCTAATTTATCCGAACTAAAACAAGAAAAACTTCGTCGCCTCAAATTCGAGAGATATAGAGATTATGAGCCTACTGGAATTGGAGAAAAGTTCATATCAACAATCGGCAATGGAAAGCATTTTATATCAATGTTCTCAGCCGCAAATGGTGTTGGTAAAACATGCGTTGGTGCTAATATTATGGCGCATATGCTTTTCCCTTGTGGCTCAAAGTGGTTCGATTATCCGCTATTCAATAAATGGGAATTTCCTAAAAGAGCTAGAATAATAACTGATCCAACTACAATTACTTCAACAATTATTCCTGAATTGCGTGCTTGGTTTCCTGAGGGCAGATACAAGACTGACAAGAAAGGTAAGAATTATGACTATTATTGGACTACTGACACTGGATGGCAATTTGAGATAATGAGTTATGACCAAGACCCAAAGGAGTTTGAAAGTGCTACAATTGGGCTTGTGTGGCTTGATGAGCCACCACCAGAAAGTGTATATAAAGCAACAGTCGCTAGAATGAGACGAGGAGGGGTTATGTATATCACAGCAACGCCACTGACTGGATCAGCTTGGATGTATGATCATATTTTAGCCAATAAAGATAATCAAGCAGGTTATAGAACATATATTGAAGCTGATGTTGAAAGTGCTTGTAAGACTCATGGTGTGAGAGGATTCTTGGAGCATAAGAATATTGAGCGTATGATTGCTGAGTATTCCGAAGATGAGAAACAGGCTAGAGTGTATGGTAAATTTCAACATTTAATTGGGTTAGTTTTTAAACAGTGGGACAGAAAAATGCACACGCTAAGACCTTTTAATATTAATAATCAAGAATATTGCGTGTATGAAATGCTCGATCCTCATCCTCGTAATCCTGACGCAGTACTTTGGGTGGCAGTTGATAGGAATTTACAAAAGTTTGTCATAGATGAGTTATATTTGAAATGCGAGGGTGGCACTGAAGAGCTAGCGCAAAGAATTAAGCAGAAAGCAGAACAATATAGAGTTGTGAGACGACTAGCTGATCCAAGTGCTTTTATTGAAGATCAACACACTGGCAAGTCTCTTGCCACTAGATTATCTCATTATGGACTTCACTATCTTCAAGCCACAAAAGCAAGAACTAACGCTGACAGGCGAATAGCAGACGCACTAAATTATCAAAAAAGAGGGGATGAGTTGATAGTAAGCCCTGAAGTATATATATTTGACACTTGCCAACGCACGATATTTGAATTTGAGCATTACAGGTGGGATGAATGGACTGGTAAGGTTAGGGATAAAAAGGACGCTAAGCAAAAGCCGATTGATAAAGATGATCACATGATTGAGAATTTGGGTAGGTGCTTGATTCAAGAGCCGAGGTTTGAGGCGGTTGCTATTGAAAATGGGTTAGATAATAGATATGATAATAGTGGAGTTATTGGTAGTGTTGATGATCCGTATGAGTGATTTTTTGTATAATAACGAGTTGTCGAAAATAACTTTTTAATTCCCTAAAATTATTATTATTATTTATATTTATGAAACTATTTATAACAATGTCATTTAAAAATGGCGCCAATAAACAAGAAATCGAAGATCTGTGCAACTTAGTAAAACAATCAGGATTTGAAGATTTTTGCTTCATTAGAGATGTTGAAAATTATCAAAAAATATTCAACAATCCAAAAGATTTAATGAAGCGAGCAAAACAAGAAATTCAAATTTCAGACGCCCTCTTAATTGATCTAACAAATAAACCTACAGGTCGAGCAATCGAGGCAGGAATCGCCTACGCACTAAATAAAAAAATAATCGTAATAGCCAAGCAAGGCACATTGCTAAAAGACACAATAAAAGGAATTGCTGATTTAATCATTGAATATGATGATATTAATGACATCAAAATCCCATTGGAAGAGTATCAATCTAGAATTGACGGGAATTAAAAAACTACATTCGACAACACTGAATATACAGCTCCGTTTCACTCCGCTCAGATTACTAGCGTAATTTTGTATATTCAGAAGCATTAAATGAAATTTTTCTGGTCTTAATTAATCAAACTAAATAATTTGTAAAATAATAAAATGAGCATCTTTAAAATAATCGGTGTATGTGGTTTACTTGTTATATCTTTCGGAATCATTAATAAAGAAAGACGCATACAGGATATTCTATACATAGTCGGTGGAATATGCTTAGAAATATACAGTCTATATTTAGGTGATTTAATTTTTATTATTTTACAAATTATTTTCACTATTGCTGCAATTTATGACTTACTTAAATTAACGCGTTTAAATAAAGCAAGCACAAATGACCAGAAAAGCATCACTTAACATTTTCTTTTAAATTATATTTTATTTACACATAGAAAAAAGGCGTCAACTGTAAAGTCAGCGCCCATGATTTAAAACTACACTTGCTTGAGTCTGAGACCATTATGCGAGCCGCAGCCAAAAAATTAGGAGAAGGTGAAGAAGAGTGGGGTATCATAGGCTTATTGCATGACATTGACTGGGACTTAACAAAGAATGACGAGGAAAATCACTGCATTAAATGCCAAGAGATCTTAAAGCAGGCAGGCGCGAGTGATTTTTTAATAGAGACTATAGTTTCCCATGGATATGCAAACGACCTAATACCGACGCTAAAAGAGAAAGAACGAAATACAAATATACAGCACTGTCTTGTGGCAGCAGAAACGCTTACTGGAATTATCATTGCCTCAACCCTCATGCAACCAGATAAAAAATTGGCGAGCGTAAAATTATCGTCTTTAAAAAAGAAATTTAAGAATAAAAAATTTGCTGCTAAATGCAATAGAGATCTTATTATGGAATGTGAAAAAGCAGGAATTCCTTTGGATGAATTTTTAGAAATAGGACTAATTGCTTTGCAAGAAATTTCAGATGAGCTTGGTTTTTAAAATTCAACTCAATGTTTAATTATTTTCTATGGAAAACTTAATTCTAATCGGAACAATTACACTCATGCATTTTTTAGCCCTGATTATACCAGGCCCTGATTTTATCATGGCAGTTAAAAACTCCTTAGGCTACTCAAGAAAAACTGGAATTTGGACAGCCCTTGATTTCAGTGCTGGAATTATGGTGCATATTTTATATTGCCTAGCTGGTCTAGCTATAATAATCTCCCAATCTATTATAGTTTTCAACTCAATTAAATTATTAGGAGCAGCTTATTTAGTGCATATTGGTATTAGTGCTTTTTTATCTAAATCACAAACCATTCAAATAGATGAACAAATAAAAAAAGAAGATATTGTCCCAATGGAAGCCTTTAAGTTGGGATTTTTAACAAATATATTAAACCCTAAAGTAACTTTATTTTTTCTAGGACTATTTACATTAGTGGTATCTCCCAACACCCCACAGTATGTACTGATATCATCTAGCCTCATAATGATTGTAAATACTTTTTTGTGGTTTTCATTAGTCGCAATCTTTTTTACTCAAAATAATATTCGAAATATTTACAATAACTTTCAGCAGTATCTTAATAAGATTCTTGGTGGACTTTTAATTTTGCTGGGAGTTAAGATTGCATTAAGTGATAATAAATAATATAAAATGACTAAAGAAATTGAGCGCAAATTTTTAATTAAGGTAATGCCAGATTTAACTAATCTTACACCTTTGTGTTATGAGCGTTACTTTATTTTTAGAAGCGAAGAAGTTAATATAAGAATTCAGAAAAAAGGAAGCAATTATGAACTTGAGAGAAAGGAAAAGAAAAGCAATCTTTCTCATGATAAACAAAAAATAACTATCACTGAGGAAGAATTTAATGCCCTAAAAAAATATACTGAAAAACCAATATTGCGAGATAGTTATTTAATCTCAAAGAACCCTGAAATTAGCGTAAAAATCTATTATGGTAAGCACGAAGGATTGCAAAGGGTGGAAGTAGAGTTTAAGAGCGTAGGTGAAGCAAAAAAATTTAAACCACTAGATTGGTTTGGAGAGGAAATTACAAATACTCCATTGGGAAAAGATTCTAACTTAATAAATATATGAACATTTGCATATTTGGAGACAGTATAACCTATGGCGCCTTTGATGAGGAAAAAGGCGGTTGGGCAATTAGATTAAGGCTTTATTTAGAAAAAATTAATCCTGATATTGAGCTACATAATCTGGGAATTAGTGGTGAAAATTCAAATGATCTACTTAAGAGATTTAACAATGAAGTGAAAGTGCGCGAACCTGACTTAATACTTATTGCAATCGGAATTAATGATTCACAATATTTAATCGAAGAAGATCGTCACAGCGTGCTAATTGATGAGTTCAATAAAAATATTGAGACTCTTATTAATGAGGCCAGTAAATTCACGAGCCGAATAATATTTATTGGGCTAACTCCTGTAGATGAAGACAAAACCAATCCAATTCCATGGAATACTAATAAAATCTACAACAATTCTTATATTAAGCTATACGATCAGAAGATTAGAAAAGTATGCGAAGAGGCAAAGTTAGAGTATATCAATATTTATGATGAATTTATTAAACATAAAAATTACACTGAACTACTTCCTGATGGGCTTCATCCTAATTCTCAAGGACATCAATTGCTATTTAAGGTTGTAAAAAATAACTTAAAATTTTCCAAAAATGAATAATTTAATACCAAAAAACTTTCAAGTTCCTGCGGTGCTTGAAACAGACAAATTTCGCTTAAGGATGCTTACCGTTAATGATGTTGTTAAAGATTACGATGCTGTAATGACTAGTGTTAAACACCTGCAAGAAACCAATCCCTTTGGACCAAAAAGCAATTGGCCCACAAAGGAATTAACGTTTGAACAAGATTTAATTGATCTTGGGTGGCATCAAAAAGAGTTTCAGAATAGATCTTCTTTTGCATATACTGTCATGAGTTTAGATGAAAAAAATTGCTTGGGTTGCATGTATATTTATCCATCCTCTAATTCAAAGTATGATGCAAAAATTATCGCGTGGGTTAGGCAAAGTGTTTTAGATCTTGGGTTTGATGAGTTGTTATTTAATACTGTAAAACAATGGATAAAGGATAAATGGTTGTTTAAAAATCCTGGTTATCCTGGAAGGGAAATCAGCTGGAAAGATTGGCAAAAATTATAATATGGTAAAAAAAATCTCAGAAATCAATACATTCACCGAGTTATTTAAATTGATCCTAAATAAAGACAAGGAAGATAGTAGACAGGCAGCTAGAGAGGTTCGAAAATTATTATATAGCTCACGAAGTGATAACCAATTTAATGAAATAGGAAATATAGTTAAAAATGCTCAAAAGACATGTGCGGGCATTCAAGAAGATTGGCGTAAAGAAAACTTTGTGACAGCTGTGTCAGTCTTATATTTTCTACACCCTAAAGAGGATCAACCAGATTTTTTATTTCCATGGCTTCTTGAGTTAATACAGCATGAAAATGGGAATATAAGACGTTCAGCAGAGCGAATGATAGTTCACGAACTTGGACCACTTACTGTGCATATACGGTTTCCAAACGAAGATCATTCTGATCGAATGGATCCAGAAAAGGCCGATTTCATTTTGCTCAACTTATTCATTAATCTAAATAATTTGCTAGCCACGCTATGGAAGCCCACATATAAAAAATATAAATACATTGATTCATTGCCTACAAGTCCTTATAAAACAGTTTCCAGGATTTTTGGTGAGATGGAGGATGACTGTGGATTAAAATATATGAAGAAGCTTAAAAATCTTGCCGTTATGCCAACTTAGTACATTAATATCCTTAATCAGATCACCATGCATCCAACTTTTTTGGATTTTCTTTTTTGGATTTTTGTATTGACTTTTCACCTCCCAGCATTTACTATAATGATATAAACAATTAAATATTGAGATTTAATAAGCCTAACCCTCGCAAGAGATATGGTTTAAAAATTACCCGCGCGAACGTAAAAATGGTCTTCTGACCAATCTTTTGCTCGTTCGCGCGGGACTTCAGCCGAAAGGCTGTCGGGTTGGTTTCGGGAGACCTTTTGTGTTACAAAAGTTTTTTTTCTCCAACCCATTAAAAATATGAGTTCACGAAAAAACAATATTAAAAAAGCAATAAGACAAAACAGCTACCATAAAATGATGAGCGAAAGTTTTATGCTTTTAACCAAAGCGAATATTAATGCTTTAAATGACTTAGAAAAAATATCAAAAAGACTAAAGTCAAACATAAAGCATTTTAAAAGCTACGGGAAGGATTCAAGCTGGATTCACGAAAATTGTGAAACCAATGAAAAATCTTCAAAATAATATAGCTACAAATTAGCAATGTCATAATTATTTTACTTTTTTGTTATTTTTTTATCATCTTCGATGTGTTAAAGAAAAAATAGTAAAAAAGTTAACTTAAATAACTGCAGTACTTTGAGTTAGCCACATAATTATTAATCAGTAAGGTTGTAGGTATTTATTATTTATGAATCTCTACATTCTTACGACCAGCAAATTATATGCAATATGCATCACATCCACTTCCAATGCGTGGACAGAGTCTTGGCGTTGGAGTTATGGATCCTAAAAGAATTGGTATATTTTTACCAAACTTAGACGAGAGGTCACAATTCGTGTTGGACGAGAACCAACCACTAGTATTAAGAAATCAAGAGGCTAAAAATCTCTTCTTGGAGCGCCTACAATCCGACGAGTGCTCAAAGCATACGATATCATCGTATCATCATGCTCTAAAAATATTTTTAGACTGGCTTGAGAATACTGGAAAAAGCATTGTCGGCATGCTTGAACAAGATTTTGTTGATTATGAGATATACTTAAGTGACAAAAGAAAATTGAAAAGCACAACGAAAGCGCACTATTTTTCCTCTATTAGAAATTGGTGGGTTTTCTTACTCAAAAGAGGCATGGTAAATCAAGACGTAAGTATTATACCAGCACCAAAACGAAGAGGCACCGAACATTATCCATATGTTGAAGAGCAAGAGATTGAAATATTGTTGAATTCATTTAGTGGATTTTTTCCAGTTGATATTAGAAATAAAGCAATTATTTCCCTAATGTATGCAACTGGTGTTAGACTTGGTGAATTAATTAGCCTTGACTTGAGTTCAATTGATACCGAGAAAATGAAAGGTAATGTAAAGACATTCAAGAGCAGAAAAGATAACCCACACAGAGATGTATATTGGGACACAAAAACTAATGACATTCTACTAGAATGGCTCAGCACGAGAGAAAGACTAATTCAAACTGAAACAAAAGTGAACAGCAATGCATTATTTATTAGTCTTGCTACGCAGAGTTATGGTAAGAGAATAGGCAAAGATGCGATTCAGAAATTATTTAGAGAGAAGAGAGAAGAACTTGGAATTGATAAAAAAATTAGCGCTCACTCTTTGAGGCACGGCTTTGGACACAAAGGAGTTGAAAAAAACATTCATCCGAGACACTTGCAATTAATGCTTGGGCACGAAAAATTAGAGACTACTATGGGATACATGGGATGTGCAAACAAGGAAGTTGAAGATGCTTATAGAAAGAAAATGATTGGCTGAATTACAAATCCACTAGTGCTCTTACGTAACTAAATATATGATTATTAGCTACCAAACATTGATTTTTTTTCAATAGTGTGATAGCTTTAAATCATAACAGACTATTTACTTCAAAGGAATTAGCTAATTCCGAAGAAAAATATATATCGGATAAGGGCACTAGCCTTCAGTCGTTCTGGTCAAAGCGTTAGTTACAGGGAACCACAATCGGAAAACTAGTAAAGATTTGATTCAATATTAGTATAAAAATAATATCTTCTAAAAAGATACACCTATTTGAAAAATGTGTATCTTTTTTTGTTGTTTGAAAACTCGAGATATTTAGATGGGGGGGCAGAATTGCTTTCGAGCAAGTCATAAATCAAATCACCTATTTACATTTTTCGGATCACACGTAAAACCGGATCACACGTAAAACCATCAAATTTCTATCCATAAATTTTAAAAATTCTGAACAGAAAAAATTTCTTATCACTAAGACCTCTAACAATGGAACGGAATCCCTTAATTTTTGCATTAAAAGATTCTGCTCCGGCATTAGTACTTCTATTAATAAAATAATTAATAATTGTATCCTCGTGAACCTTAACTGTATTTACACAAATATCAAATTCTCTAATCTCTGATTTATCTATTTTATCATACCATCTATTAAATCTTTCCTTGGCCTCCTCTTGCGTTTTTGATAATTCATAACAATTCCTAAACATCATTGAATAAATTGTATACTTCCTTTATTTTAGGGTATTCTTTAAATAATATTTTTGATCTCTCATTTTGGGATTCACTCCATTTGCTGCTAGGTTTAAATACTAAATGACGACTTCTAGCAAGAAGCTGTTTTTTTGTGTCTCCATTAGAATATGTCTCAACTACGTATTTTTTGTTGGTTTCTTTAGCCTTTTTCAAGGCTTCATTTTCTTCTTGGAGAGCTTTTCTTCTGTAGCCCATCCTAACTTCCTGAATAGCCTCAGAGGCTAGCTGTTGAACGTGAAATCTATCTGTAACTAAATATGCCTTAGGGAACGATTCTTTAATTATAGCTTCCATAGCCGGGGACATGTCTAGTGTTACTTCTATTACTTTTTCTCTGTCTTTTAGTTTCATCTTCCTTAAAACCTTGGACACATCATTTACTCTTGTACCTTCTACAATTGCTATTATGGAGCCTTTTTTGCCATGGCTAGCTTTATTGGTGATGATTGTATAAAGTTCTCCTTTGCTCAGAGCTACTTCATCTATACTTAAATAAGCACCAATATTTTTCTCAATAAGAATCCATTTATCAGAATGGCTTAATTGATCCCAATTTCTAAAAATACTTAAATGGTCTTTGTATTGTTTTTCAAATACCTTAGCTTCCAGTCGGTATAAAGTCGCTATACTCACCAAGGAAACTGGCATCGTTTCCGCCTCTTTTTTTTAAAACTTCAGCAAAAGCTTGCTCAAGTTTTGTCCCTGTATGGACTAATGGAATATTACTGGTTATCAATCCTTCTTGATCTTTTATTTTCCAGTATCTGCGCCGATATGTTAGGACTACTTTCTTATTTCTGATTGGAAAATCTGAAACATTAATTACTTTAAATCCCTCTGGTTTAACTCCTTTAACTGGAGGGTTATTTTTTTCTTGCAAAACTATTTGTATTTCTTCACCTTTATCTTTTACGCTTAAAATATCAAAGTTCTTAAGTGTATTTTTTGGTAAAAATATCGAACATACAGCTTCTAAATTATTCATATAAATAGAGATTAAAACATCATTTAGTATTTCATTCTTTTTCTTAAGCTCAGCTTCAAGCTTGGCAATTCTTTTGTCTTTCACCTTTCCATTCTTTTTTAGTACGACTATTACTTGTCGCTGTCTTTGCTCTACGGTTTGAGCTCTTTTACCATTTTCGATATAAGTTTCTTCTTTTTTATGTGCTTCAATTTCTTGCTTTAGTTTCTTGTTTTCTGAAATTAAGTGATTTTTATTTTGCTTAATTTGACGCTGTTTTGTTGTTAGTTTTTTCTTCTTTGCCATACTTACAGTATAGCATACTTTCAGCCAATTTTACAGTAGTTTATCCACATAACTTGACGATTCTGAGGTCATTTTTGCAGACATAGTGAGCAGTTACAAAAATTTGACTTATAAATATTTTCGCTCTATAGCATATGCTCTTCTTGCGGCATTTTTATAAGCTTTTCGCCAGCGTTGCACATACACACAATCATCATTGTAGGTCGCACCATATCTTGAGCCCCTTGGTTGACCCCTTTATGTATTGTGCTTAGCTAGGAGATCCAGCGCAAGTTTTTCGTTGGAAGAAGATGGCGCGCTTAAGCTTCATAGCAAAATTTCAATAGTCTCATGTGTTGAAAGAATCTTGCAAGACCATAAACTCAATAAAAACATCAACAGCGTTATTGTTAGATATGATCTCCTCTCCGCACTTATCACACACCAACAGAAGTCCTTCTTTGTAACGTAAAGATTGCTAAAAACTTATATTTAAGCTAAGATATAGTATTAATTACAAATATAAACTATGAATTTATCTGAACTCAATTATTTTCTAACAGACAATAAACAACCAAACTTTAGATTAAAGCAAATTATTAACGCTGTCTATAAAGAAAATTATATCAATTTTAATGATATACAGGTTTTACCAATAGACTTGCGCGATAAACTGTCTGAAAATTTCGATATAATCCCATTTACCATAGATAAAATTCTTAAATCTAAGGACACTTTAAGCTATAAAGCTTTATTAATTACAGCAGACAATAAATACATTGAAACAGTTTTAATTGCAGCAAAAAATAACACATGGTCAGCTTGTGTATCCAGTCAGATTGGGTGCAAATTAGGTTGTAAATTTTGTGCTACTGGGAACAGTGGATTTACACGAGATTTAAGCGCAGAAGAAATACTAGGACAGGTATTGTTTTGGAAAAACTATCTATCCAGCAATAAGCTTGGAAAACTAACTAACATAGTATACATGGGCATGGGAGAACCATTTTTAAATTGGAACAATGTAAGCATAAGTTTAAAAAAATTAATTGATCCGGGATTATTTGATTTTAGCTCACGCAGTATATCAGTTAGCACATCAGGCATTACTGATGGGATAATAAAATTAGCTAACGAGTTCGATCAAGTAAACCTAGCCATTTCACTTCATTCAGCAAACGACGAAACGCGATCCAAGCTAATGCCAATCAATCATAAACACAACTTAAATGATTTAAAACAAGCACTTGATTACTACACTAGCAAAACTAACCGAAAAGTATTCTTAGAATATATCATGCTTCATAAACTTACAGACACCACCGAAGATGCTGATAACTTAATTAACTTTATTAACAGCTTTGAAAAGAAACACTTACTACATGTAAATTTAATCAGCTATAACACAACCGCCTCTAAATACAAAGCCAGCACAAAAGATGAAATAGAAAAATTCCAAACATATTTACAAAAAAATAAAATAAATACCACCACACGAAAAAGCTTAGGTAACGAAATTAATGGAGCATGTGGACAACTTAGCGGAAATAAACCTAAAGATAAAACTGATTAATACTCTTTATTTTTCTGTAAAACCTGATAAACTAAATTAATAATCACTAAACTTAAACAAAAAAATGGTCAGACTACGCTTTGCTCCAAGTCCAACAGGAAACGTCCACATTGGCACTCTCAGAACAGCCTTATTTAATTTTATTATTGCCAAAAAATTGGGCGGAAAGCTAATTTTACGTATCGAGGATACAGACAAAAAGAGGGAAGTGGGAGGCTCGGTTGATAATCTTCTTAAAGTAATGAAATGGATTGGTGTTGAATTCGATGAGGGGCCACACATAGCAGGAGAGTTTGGACCATATACTCAAAGCCAAAGATTTGACATGTACAAAGAATACTACATAGGCCTAATTAATGAAGAGAAGGCTTATTATTGCTTTTGTTCTCCAGAGAGGCTCGACATTGTGCGAACCGAACAACAAGCGAATAAACAAGCTCCTCGGTATGACAAACATTGCAGAAACCTAAATCCTGAAGAAGTACAAAAAAAACTTAAAAATAATGAATCATATGTTATTAGGCAAAAAATGCCAGAGCAATGTGAAATCAAGGTACATGATAAACTTCGGGGAGAAATTTGCTTTCACGCCGATGATTTAGAAGATCAAGTTTTAATTAAATCAGACACCACGCCAACATATCAATTTGCCAATGTTGTAGATGATCACCTAATGCAAGTCAGTTTGGTTGTAAGAGGGGAGGAGTGGATTCCAAGCTTACCTAAAAATATTTTACTTTATAAAGCGTTTGGATGGACACCCCCAGAATTTATTCATCTGCCCCTTATATTAAATAAAAACGGTGGCAAACTAAGTAAACGACAAGGCGACGTTGCTGTCGAGGACTTCCGAAGCAAAGGCTATCTTAAAGATACTTTAATAAATTTTTGTGCCCTTCAAGGTTGGCATCCACGCGAAGAAGGAAAAGAAATCTATTCGCTTAATGAAATTATCGATAAATTTGAAATTAATGATATAGGCATATCTGGAGCAATATTTGATACTGACAAACTTGATTATCTAAATGGATATTACATAAGACAATTAGACTCAGACAATCTAACAAATATATGCTTACCATACCTTAAAGAAAATATTCAAAAAACTACAAATAAGAAAAAACAAACGATCGAGTATGCAAAAAAAGTTGTAGTCCTTGAACAAGAAAGACTAAAAAAATTATCTGAAATAGGGGAATTGACTGAATTCTTTTTCAGCGATACCTTAAAATATGAACCAACATTGCTTATCTGGAAAAAATCAACCAAAGAAGAAACAAAAAATAACTTAAGACAGCTTTATGACACTTTAAAGCTTATTGCGGAAGATAACTGGACAAAAGACAATCTAAAAGAACAAATAGTTAGCTACATAAAAGAAAAAGAAGGAAAGATTGGCGACTATTTATGGCCTATGCGCGCAAGTTTAACCGGTAAATCAGCAAGCCCAGACCCATTCGAAGTAGCCGAAGTCTTAGGAAAAGAAGAAAGTATAAAAAGAATACTAGATGGAATAAATCTATTATAAGTATAAAAAAACAGATTATAGAAAATAATCTGTTTATTTATTTTTTATGATATAATAAAAATATGAAATATTATAATCATCTAATTATCCTCACAATTATTTTTGGTCTAGTAGCATGCGCCTTTGGAGTTAATGCTGAATACTATTATAATAATAATGAAGTTGAAAAATTAAACAATCAAGTGAAGGACATTAACCAAGAAATATACAGCAAAAAAAATAAAATTAAAGATGAGCAAAATATTCAAAAGAAATTTGCTTCAGAGTTACAAAAAAAACAATTCGAAAAAGCAACTTTAAAAAATGAGCTTGCTTTACTCGATAACAGGATAAAAAAAACAGAACTCGATATTGAAGATTTAAAAATTGATATTAATCTTACTCAACTAGAAATACAAAAAACAGAAAGTTCAATTGAGGAAAAAAACAAAGATATTCATAAAGCAGAAGATAATTTAAAAACTGTTTTAAGATCGCTATACAAAGAAGGGGATAATAACCTATTAGAGATTCTTTTACTAAATGAGAATCTATCAGATTTTCTAAGCCAAGTAAAATATCTCGAAGATGTTAACAGTGGCATCAGAAAAGCACTTCAATCGTTAGAAATAAATAAATCAGACTTACAAGTCGAAAAAGAAGTACTCGCCGTCAAAACCGAAAAGCTAGAAGACTTCAAGGATAGTCTAGATGAAAGATTAGAGACACTTGAAGCTGAAAAGAAAAATAAGGAATTTGTCTTAGAGCAAACTCAAAATGAAGAATCTGAATATCAAAAAATTATACAAATCGCTAAAGAAGAGCAAAAAAAAGCACAACAAGAAATACTCAATTTAGAATATAACGTTAGACAAAAACTGTCCTCAATCGAACAAAATAAAATAAAATTCAATGACAATGGTTTTATATGGCCCGTTCCTCAAAACAAAATTACAGCCTATTTTCATGACAGCACATACCCATATAGACACATCTTTGAACATCCTGCCATTGACATCAGAGCAAAACAAAGCACAATTCTAAGAAGTGCGGCATCAGGCTATGTAGCTAAAGCAAAAAATGCTGGTCGAGGCTACAGTTACATTATGATTGTTCATGGCGATGGTCTATCTACAGTATATGGTCATGTATCCAAAATTGATGTCAGAGAGGATCAGTATGTCACTCAAGGACAAAGAATAGGTTTAACTGGAGGTATGCCAGGTACCAGTGGAGCTGGTGGATTCACAACCGGACCACATCTACATTTTGAAATTAGATTAAATGGTATTCCAGTTAATCCGTTAGGCTACTTACCATAGATATAATAATAATTTCACAAGTGCTAATAAACTTGCTACAATATAATTAGTAGATGTTAAATTGTTAAAAAGTAAATTATGTCAATAAAAATGAATAATCAAGAAGGACAATCTGGCTTACAAGTACTTATGGTCCTAAGCATACTTCTGTTTATTGCAACCTTTTCAACAATCTTCATTCTAAATATACAAAAAAAGGCAAGAGATTCAGAAAGAATTACCATTTTAATTACACTACAAAAATCCCTTGATTTATACTTTGATACATTCAATAAGTGGCCAAAAGGAGATGATGATGGACAAGGCTGGGATGAAGGATTTCATTCAAAAAGTGATAGACGATTCATACAACCGCTTGTTGATCATAAATACATTTCATTGGCGATGAGCGATCCAAAATTTTATGGCGCAAAGTCAATAAAGTACGCCTCTTATGACGCTGGCTCTAATGGTTGCCCAGTTGATAAAGGCATGTTCTATGTACTTGGAATTAGTGAACTAGAGTCAGATAC
>JADHVC010000024.1 GCA_016784175.1 Patescibacteria group bacterium
TTAGACCTATATATGCTGATAAATGTAATTGGATAGATATTGATACCCCAGAAGATCTAAATAATGCTAATAATTTAAAATTATAAAAAAGGATTACAGTAAATGAAATGCCCAATATGTAGTGTAGAAAACAACCATCCTGAACTTTATAGCTACAGTCCAACAACTATAGACAAATTAAAATTATTTGATGAAAGAAGTATTGTGCAATGTAAAAGTTGTGGTTTTGGAATGATTGAAAAAGATGTTGATCCAGACATATTGCAGAATTATTACACTTCTGAATATTCTGGCAAAGCTAAGAAGCAGGTAGAAACAAAAAATACAGATAATAGAACAAGCTATTCGACTGATATTCGTTCTCTTTCACAATTAACTTTAATCAGGCAATATATTGATATTACCTCAGATTCAACTATAGTTGAAATAGGTGCGGGAACTGGAAATTTTTTATTTTCATTAAAACAAGTTAAATATAAAGGAAAATATATTGCCTTTGAGCCTCAAGAGCAAGCGCATGAGTGCTTGCGAAATCTAGGCGGTGAAATTGAAAAAAGCATCTTTAATTATCAATCTGCAATTAAATTTAAGGACTCTGTCGATCTTTTGATTATGTCTCACTCATTAGAACATTTTAATCCTGGAGAAATTAAAGACATTGGGGGTGCAGTAAAGTTGATGTTGAAAAAAAATGGAATTTTTTTCTGCGAAGTGCCGAATGCTAACCTAGAATTATATCCAAATGCAGGAGAAAGAGTGGTACCACATTTAAGTTTTTTTTCTATTGAATCATTAAAAGTACTGTTGCAAAATTTCGAGATGAATATTGAATTCATTAATGCGTGTGGTAATAAGCAATTAGAAAAAAACACAAGCCAGAAAATAGAAGAGCTTGATAAAAAAGGCTACTTTATTTTTGATGTGGATCAGAAAAACAATATTTTAAGAAATAGAAAGTATCATGAGGATATGGCTATAGAGAGTAATAGACAGAAAAAAAGACAACTATTTTTAAATGTGTTATTTAAGCTTTTTGGGAAGAAGATGGTTATGTCTTTGTTAGACTTTATAAGAAAGTGTCAACAAAGACCTCAAACTTTAATGATTAGCGATAGTCAATTCTCTTATGACCCTTCTAGAGAGTTTATTCGTTTAATAGCTAGAAAGTAATTAGCTCATGAATATAGTTACTGTAATTCCAGCAAGAAAAGGAAGTAAAAGTATTCCATTAAAAAATATTCAACCGTTAAATAAAAAACCTCTAGTTTCTTATAGTATTTTATATTCACAAAAATGCCCTTTAATTTTACATACTGTTGTATCAACTGACTCCAATAGGATTGCAAAGATAGCAAGAGAATATAATGCAGAGACTCCGTTTAAAAGACCAGATAAAATTTCTCAGGATGAAACCCAGGACTTTCCTGTTATACATCATGCGCTAAATCAATTAGAAGAAATATATTCGATGAAAATTGATGCAATTGTTTGGCTAAGGCCTACCTCTCCTTTAAGACCGAAAAAATTAATTGAGAGAGCAGTTGATATTTTGAACTCAAACCCTGATTGCACTTCTGTGCGCTCTGTAATTGAAAGTAATGAACACCCTTATCGACAGTGGATTGCGAAAGACGGGTTTATAAAAGGCGTTATTGATAAAGAAATCGCCCATGAGGCATACAATCTACCTCGACAAAAACTTCCAGATGTATATTTTCAATCTGGAGATATAGAGGTGGTTAGAAGAGAGACAATTCTTAGTGGCTCAATTTCTGGTGATAAAGTAGCGCCCTTAATAATTAAACAGGATGAGATGCTAGACATTGATCACTTTGATGATTTAGATAAAGCAGAAAAAAAAATATTTGATGAGCAATAAGGCAATATTAGGGACGGTCAAGTTTGGAATTCAAGATTATGGTTTTTCTTCGTTAAAAAGTCAAGCTAAAAGTGGAAACCTTCTCAATTTAGCTCACAAGTATGGAGTTGACACTTTAGACACATCTCCTAGATATGGTAATTCAGAAAGTGTTATTGGTGAATATCACGCCAAAAATTCATACATATTTAAAGTTTGTACTAAGGTTGACAATCTTGAGGCGGCAAGTTTGAGTAGTGAAAAAAGAATATTTGATTCGGTTGTTAATTCAATTAGAGTTAGTCGTGTTAGTCATATCGAAACACTATACTTACATCAAAATGAAATGGAAATTATAAGTGATGATAGTATAACAACCTCTTTGGAAAAGTTAAAGAATAGCGGTTTGGTAAAAAAAATTGGTGTGTCGATTTATAGTGCTGAAGAGTGTAAGTTTGCTCTAGAAAGTCATGTTTACGATGTTATTCAATTGCCAATTAGCATACTAGATTCATATATATATTCAAATTTAATTGCTAATAACTCTATTAATAAAGAAATCATTGGCAGGTCTATTTTTCTTCAAGGTATATTGTTCAATAGAAAGGACATCAAGAATAAAATAAAACAATCAAAAAAGGTGTTTGATTATATTTCAAAATTAGATAATTTGGCAAGTGAATACAATATAGATTTGATTACTATGGCGTGTTCATTCGCATTTTCGTTGACGAAGGTTGATGGAATTATTATAGGAACTAACGTTGAAAAAAACCTATTAGATATAATTAATGCTTCAAAATTTAAAATGACAAAAGAGTTACAGGGAAAATTGACCGAGTTGAGTTGCGAATATAAGGAGTGGGGAAACCCTAGAAACTGGTAGATGAGATTTATGATAACAGGTGGCGCTGGCTTTATTGGATCAGCAGTCATTCGCCATATTATTGATAATACCAATCACAGTGTTGTTAATGTCGATAAGCTAACCTATGCTGGAAACTTGGAGTCATTGACCTCTATTGAAAATGATACAAGATATAGATTTGAGCAAGTTGATATTTGTGACGCTAATGAAATTAAGCGTATTTTTCATGAACATCAGCCTGATGTTGTGATGCATCTAGCAGCTGAATCACATGTGGATAGATCAATTGATGGTCCTGGTGAATTCATTCAAACCAACATTATTGGTACCTATGTATTACTTGAAGAAGCAAGAGACTATTGGTCGGGCTTAGAAGGCGATAAAAAAGAGGGATTTAGATTCCATCACGTGTCAACTGATGAAGTTTATGGTGATTTAGAAGGTACGAACGATCTTTTTACTGAAGAAACCTCTTATGCGCCAAGCTCCCCTTACTCAGCAGCAAAAGCAAGTTCTGACCATTTAGTACGAGCATGGCAACGCACTTTTAAACTCCCAGCACTAATAACAAACTGCTCTAATAATTACGGCCCTTACCAATTCCCCGAGAAGTTAATACCTCTCATTATTCTCAATGCATTAGAAGGCAAAGATTTGCCAATCTATGGCAATGGCAAACAAATACGTGACTGGCTATATGTCGATGATCATGCAAGAGCGCTACTTCATGTGGCGCTTACTGGGGATATTAGCGAAACATACAATATTGGCGGACATAATGAATTGCAAAATATTGAGGTTGTAAAAACTGTATGTAGTATCTTGGATGAGTTAGTTCCAAGCAAACTTGATGGAGTTAATAAGTATGAACAATTGATTACTTATGTTGGAGATAGGGCTGGACATGACGTAAGATACGCCATAGACGCAACCAAGATAGCCAATGAATTGAACTGGACACCAGATGAGACCTTTGCAACGGGTATTAAAAAGACTGTGCAGTGGTATTTAGACAACGCTGCTTGGTGTGACCGAGTTAAGGATGGTAGTTATCAGGGTGAGAGATTAGGAGTTATGGAGTTATGAAGGGAATTATTTTAGCTGGGGGGTCTGGCACTAGGTTGTATCCACTTACAAAGTCTGTATCCAAACAGCTATTACCGATATATGATAAGCCAATGATTTATTATCCGTTGGCGACATTGATGCTGTCTGGAATTAAAGATGTTCTCATTGTTACCACTCCCCAAGACAATGCTTTGTTTATTGATTTATTAGGTAACGGCTCGGACTTTGGTATAAATATTGAATTTGCAATTCAAGAAAAGCCGACAGGATTACCCGATGCTTTTATTATTGGAGAAAAGTTTATTGGCGATAATAATGTTTGTTTGATTTTGGGTGATAATATTTTTCATTCAGACACATTTATTAACAAGTATCTTGTTCCAAGTTTTTCTAGCGGAAGTCCTACTGTATTTGGGTGTCATGTTGTAGACCCTGAAAGATATGGTGTGGTTGAGTTTGACAAGGATCAGAATGTATTGTCAATAGAGGAAAAGCCACCGTCTCCAAAATCTCATTATGCTGTTACAGGGTTGTATGTTTTTGATAAAAATGCCCCATCTATAGCAAAAAATCTGCAACCATCCGATAGGGGGGAGACGGAAATTGTTGACATGCTTGATTATTATTTAAAGCATAATAATTTGAAGGTCGAATTGTTAGGCAGGGGCGTGTCATGGCTTGATACGGGAACACACAAAAGTTTGCATGAGGCTTCAAGTTATATTGAAGTATTGGAAAATAGACAAGGTTTGAAGATAGCATGTCTAGAAGAAATTGCGTTTCAAAAAGGGTATATTTCTAAGGATAAGTTGACAAATCTAGCAATAGCAATGAAAAACAATGAATATGGTCAATATTTAATTAAAGTGTTAAATGAGAATTAAGATTTCTTTTATCAATAAATGTAGAAAGCAATCTTTTAATTAAAAAAAAAGGAATTCAATGAAAAAAGCAATTATCACCGGGGCAAATGGACAGCTTGGCAATGCATTTGTCGAGGGTTTAGTTAAAAAAGGATATTTTGTATATGCAGTAGACTTAAATATAGAAAACATTAAGGATTCAGATAATATTAAGCCGATCAGGTTAGATATTACTGATGAAACAAAGGTTCATGATTTTTTCTCCTCAATTCAAAATCTAGACGTATTGATTAATAATGCAGGTATTGGCGTATTTACACCTTTTGAAGATAGAACGGCTACCGAGTTTAAAAAAGTTATGGAGGTAAATCTACTAGGTGCTTTTTTAATGTCACAATCTTCAATAAAAATTATGAAAAATAGCAGTGGCGGAAAGATTGTAAACATTGCCTCTATATATGGATCAACAAGTAGCGATGAACGAATATACGGGGATAGTGGAAGAAATAATTCAGAAGTTTATTCAGCCACTAAGGCCGGCCTAATAAGCATGACTCAGTACATGGCTACACATTTTGGTAAATTCAATATACAAACAAACTCCATATCTCCTGGTGGTATTTATAACCAGCAATCTGCAGATTTTGTAAAAAATTACGAGTATAAGACACCAATGCATCGAATGGGAAAAGTTCAGGATTTACTTAGCACTCTGCTTTATCTTATATCTGAAGATACAGCATATACTAACGGTCAGGATATAGCAGTTGACGGAGGATTTTTAGCGTGGTAAAAACGGTATATGTGCTTGGAGGAGGGGTTACAGGCCTGGCTGTTGCTTACGAGCTTCTAAAGCGTGGGCAGAAAGTGGAGATTATTGAAAAAAGCCCTAGTTTAGGCGGTTTGGCTAAGACGGAGAGATGGAAGGGGAGGCCGATTGACATGGGTCCTCACATTTATCATACGCCAGACAAAGATATTCAGGACTATTGGTTGGCAGAATTTGAGGGTCTTTTCCATAAGAGAGAGCATTGGGCTAAAAATCTTAAGAATAGCAAGTTTTATGATTATCCGATTTCTAGGGAATTTATAAACAGTCTTCCGGATGACATGAGAGAAAAAATTAATAATGACCTGGCTAAAGCAGATCCAGATGCCTTAGCCAGGGCAAATAATTATTATGAGTATACTAAGGCCCTCGCCGGAGAGACTCTGCAAGAGCTCTTCTTTACGCAATATCCTGAAAAGCTTTGGGGTATGTCAACCAAAGAGCTAGATGCCAATTGGGCCCCTAAAAGAGTCCAAATTACTGAAGAGCGCCGCGCATTCTATCAAGGTCAGTGGAGCGCTGTAGGGAATGAAGGCAGTGGGACGATAGTAAGTAGTCTTGAGGAAAAAATTATTGCACTTGGCGGGGTAATTAAGTTGGGAGAAGTAATTGAGCGTGTTGAGCAAAATGATAGTGATGCTATAACTCGTATTGTTACTGATATTCGCGAAATTGATATAATGCCTGTGGATCTAGTAATTAATACCACATCATGTACGATTTTTTCGAGATTTATAGGGGCTGAAACAGACCTAAAATATCGGGGCGTGATTTTGGTTATGCTGGAGTTGACAACTGCAAATGTTTTGCCAGAAGGTGTTGATTTTATATATATTGATGACAAAGAAATTTATTTTAATCGAGTGTCAGACCAGAATTCATTTATTAAGGACCCAACATCAGATGCGACAATAATGTGTTGTGAAATAACATATTCACCGAATGATAAATATGATGTTATGTCGGAAGGTGAATTGGCTCAGGAGGTGAAGGGTCAATTCGCAGGACTTGGTCTATGTTCTTTGGATCAAATTATTGATTATAAAGTTATCAAATTGCCTGAAGTATATCCTATGTATTTTAAGGGGTACCAAGCAGCGCTTAATCAAACGCGTGAAAAATTCGATAAAATAAGAAATTTGTACACTTTGGGTAGTCTCGCTGAATTTATATATGCCGACCTACAAATATTATTTAGTAAAGCTATTGATCTTGCGCAGGTTATTACCGATAAAACATTTAAGGCTAATGGGATTAATAAGACGAACCCTAGACTTGAGTTTAATAAAATTGTGCACATTAAAGAGAAAAGTATAGGTGCTGGCCATAACACTTTCCTGATCGCGGAAATTGGCCTTAATCATAATGGAAGTATGGTGCTGGCAAAGGAGTTAATCGATGCTGCAATTGCCTCTGGTGCTGACGCTGTTAAACTGCAGTCATATAAAGCTAAATACAGAGTTGCTGAAAATGGCAAGACTTCTCGCTATGTTGAAAAAGTCTTAGGAACTGAAGAAACTGATTATGAGATGCTCAAAAAAAGCGAACTTAGTAAGGAGCAAACTGCAGAACTTTTTGATTATGCCAAAGATAGGACAATTATTTTTTCGGCACCATTTGATTTAGAGAGTGCAGACGAACTAGCAGAGCTGGGTGTTGATTGTTATAAAATAGCTTCTTTTGATCTGGTTAATTTACCACTTATTAGAAAAGTGGCGTCTACCAATAAGCCAATGATTATATCTACTGGAATGGCGTACCTTTCCGAGGTCCAGGATGCGCTTATGGAGGTGGCAAAGTGCGGCAATCCTAATGTGATTTTAATGCAATGCACCTCATCATACCCTTGCCCTCCTGAAAGTATGAATATCAAAGCGATAGATACGATGAGGCTAGCGTTTAATAATTTACCTGTAGGTATCTCAGATCATGTTATTGGAGATATGGTTAGTTTGGGGGCGGTTGCTAGAGGGGCAAATATAATTGAAAAGCACTTTACTTTAGATAAGGAAATGGAAGGGCCCGATCACGTACTGTCAATGTTGCCTACAGAATTTGCGGCAATGAAGGAGCGTGTAATAATTGTTGAGAAGTCTTTGGGTGATGGTATTAAGCAGCCGAGTGCAAACGAAGTTGCCTCTATCATACGATTTAGAAAAACTATGTATACAAAGCATGCTATCAAAAAAGGCTCGGTAATCAATGTTGGCGATATAATTTACACCGCACCTGCATATGGAATTTATTCAAAATATGAGGATATAGTTATTGGTCAAATTACTACTCAAGACATGGCTGAGAATACGCCGATTACGTGGAATGTTCTAGGTGGCTCGCCTGGTGGATTATGACTTTTTTAAACTCAGTTCTGGAAAGAATACTTGAACTTAAATCTTATAAGAAAAAAACTGTTTTTTCAATATCAACTACAGCGAAACAAGAGGAGGGTGATTATTTAACACCAGTTCGAATTTGTAAAGATTTTGTCCTTACGGGTTGTATTATTTTTGATCAAAAGGACCTTTTTAATTTGCTCGGAAAAATTGATGGCAAAGTGGATATTATCTTGTCTGATAGTGAAAAAAAAATACCATTCCATGCTAACGAGTTAAATTATGAAATAGTTAAAAAAACAGGTCAATTAGGAGAAACAACGATATCACGCATTTGTTTTCAAACTATTAAAAAATCAAAAATTTTTGAATTTAAGCCTAATGATTTAACTGTTAATGCTGCATGGTCTTTCTTAAGTCACCGATTAAAATTTTTACATGGAAAAAGAATAAGTATACTTGGCGCTGGAAATATAGGCTCTAAATTAGCTTTAAAGTTAGTTGAATGCGGTGCCGAAATTAATTTGCATCGAAGAGATTTTGATAAAGGCAACCAAATTACTGGCGGTTTAAATTTAATCAAACCCAAAGGCATAGTTTCCAACATAAAATTTTACTCAGATCCTCTAAAAGCATCTATTATGTCAGACGTTATAATAGGGGCAGCTGATGGGCACCCTGTCATTGATGAAATTATAATTAACAGCATAAAGAAAGATTGTTTGATTGTTGATCTCGGTAAAAATAATTTAACAAAAAATGCAATAAAAATTGCCACACAGCGTTCGATGGAAATTTGCCGCACCGATGTAACACCAGCTATTGAGTCGTATGTTTATGAAGTGTTAAAAATGCAAGAAATTTTAGAAAACTCCTATGGTAGGAGGGCGTTAGATTTTTGCAATATTGTTGGTGGCGGTTTTTTCGGTTATTATGGGGATATTGTGGTTGATGAAATTGTTAATCCAAATCAAGTTTTTGGCGTTTCCCAGGGTAATGGATTGCTAAAAAGTGAGCTTAGTTCTGAAGACGAATTGAGAATTAAAAACCTTAAAATAGAAGTAAAAAATAATAGTGAAAGCGGAGTTTAAGGAGTTGAATAAGAAATTATGATTAAAAAATATTTAAAACTTGGCATGGAGCTATTTAGAGATATAAAAAATAGATCTATTTTAAGAAAGGAGTTACAAGTAAAGGCTTTTGGACTTGAGTTTGTTGGTCAAGGATATATGATTGATGGTTATTCATCGTTAAACCATGATGCTTTTTTTTTATCTTTAAAGAAAGAGGTTGATTTTATAAGGGGTTATAAAAATTCAAAAAATATTAATATTATTGATGCAGGGGCAAATTTAGGTTTTTATTCTATTATTTATTCTATACTGGATAATACAAGCGTGATCTCTTTTGAGCCATTTCCAGATACATATAAACATCTTAAAAAAAATGTCGAATATAATAATATAAAGAATGTTCTGCCATTGCAATTTGGTCTTTATTCAAAAAAAGCTAGTATGCCAATCGGAAAACCCTCTGCATTCGATTTTTATAGCTATTTAACCAAGATTTTTAAGTTTACCGATAAGGAACAGCTTGGTTGTTATAGTGTTTACACATCAGATGAAAATGCGCTAGTTGCAAAATTTATAAAAGGCGATGAATGTAAAGATATTCTTGCGAAGGATCATATAGATTTAATTAAAATAGATGTAGAGGGATCGGAGCTGGAAGTTCTAAAAGGGCTTAAATCTATTATTAAAAAACATCATCCAGTGTTAAAAATAGAATTTAATCAAAACTCATTTTTAGCAGCGGGAATATCTAATGAGGTTATTTGGGATTATCTGGATAAATTAGAGTATAAAGAATTTACTATTTGTTCAAATAATAATGACTTTACAGATTGGCGATCAATGGAAAAATTACCAAACTTAACCGGCTCAAAAGATTTGTTATTTATATAATATAATAATATTATATGTATTAAATTGACCCACTCAATTGTTAAAGTTAAATAGATTTTATTATGATCTATGTTTTAACAAATTCCAGAATATCTATTTACATTTTATATGAAAAAATTATTTGTTTATCGTGTTGCCAAAAATGATTGGTATAGTGTAATTAAAATTTATTTTTACAAACTTGTTGGATACAAAGTATTTGTATGGGGTATTCATAACTTACCAATTATAAATTATAAGAAGATTATCTTCCCGCCTGCAAATAAAAGCGTTGAGTATGAGCCAATTGCAAGAAAGAAAATGGCTAATTATTTCGAGCTCTTTTTTGATAATTGGTCTAAGGATATTTATAGACGAGATTACATTGTAAAGACACTTGATATGTCAGTTCTTGATTATTACACTTTTGAAGAAACTATTCTAAGTTTCATCAATCAAGGAGATCGAGTTAAAATGCTCACACCTTCATTATTTTTCGCGATTAATAGAGGGATAAAGCCTGCAAGAGATTTCTCTGTGGCACTTGGGTATCCAGTTTTAGTAATACGATTAACTATAAGATTTTTAAGGGATTTGTATTTAAGTTTAGCTTTTAAAGGCAAGATACCAATTCCTAACATTATTTACTACAGAAAAAAATTATATCCAGATTTAGGTGAGTACTCATGCTTATATGAAAAAATAAACACTAGAGAGTCTAAGGTTATATTGGGAGCCTATCCAGTTACAAGCAGGGGCGAGAAAAAGTTTGGTTTTTATTTTCTTAATTCTTTTAAAGGAATGTCTGAAATATTGATCAAGTCTTACTTTTTAACATTAAGACAATCTTTTAGTGATTTGGCTTTTCTATTTAAAAATGGCGTTAATAAGCAAATTTTTAAAAAATATTTAATGGATACATATGTTGCTAATATTTTTTCGAAGATGTCACCATTAGTTATTTGTGGCGTACTTGTAGATAAGCCTTTATATATTTTATTTTATAAATATAAAAATATAAATACAAAGATGGTAAGTTTGAATGAATCCTTTTTCTTTCAGCCTAATAGGTCGTTTGATTATAATTATTTAGATCGGTATTATTCAATGAATAAAATTGATGAGAAAATGCAAAATATTCATGGTGGAGATATTAAATCATTTAAGCAAGTTGAGTTTTTTCGCAATGTCGCAGAGAGAAATAATGGTCTATCAGATGAGCTATCTAGTGAATTAAAAAAGTATAAATATTGCATTTTATTGCTACCAGCACAAGTATATGTAGAAAAGACGGGTTTTTATTATTGGGCTTATGATGAGCTTGAGAGTTTTATAAAATCCACACTCAACCTAGCCAGTTCTATGACTGATACGTTATTTATTGTAAAAGGTAAGAAGGGTGAGTTGCGTTTATTGCCCAAATGGTTTCAAGATTTAGATCGGAATAATTCAAATATATTTGTAATTAATTGTGAAAAACCTAGAGAGCTAGAAAGTAATAGATTCGAAGACCTTGTTGGTGTTGTAGATTTAACGATATCTATGGCGCTTACTTCTACTACTGTTTGGCAGTCCATCGCTAGAAATAAGCCGGTTATTGCAATCAATAGAACCAAATACCCATCGATTCTTGCCAATTACAAAGGTTATGAAAGTAGTTTATCTGAAGTGCATAATAATATTGTTTATTGGCGAAGTTTATCTAAATCCGAAACTCTTGAATCGATTGAATTAATGAAAAAAGATTTCAACATTGGTCAAAGTGATGGCTTAAGCCAAGTGGCGTTAGATTTAAAAAAATTTATTGATTGACAGTTGTGTTTATTTTAGAAACAGAGGTTTAAATGTTAAGTGAGGTTGTACATACAGCGGGAAGCCTAATCAAATCAACAAAATTTGATTTCTTTTTATTGGTGTTGATTATTACGTTGTCAGTATTGTTTGAGACTTTTGGTTTTGCAATGATCATACCTTTGATGGAGTCCATGCTAGAGTCCAATTCTGAATCAAGTATTGGCGAGACTTTTTCTTTGATTTTTTCTTTTTTAAATATACAAATGACGGCTGCAAATACTGCGGTAGTATTTTTTCTAATTATGTTGATTAAGAATCTTCTTAAAATTTTGAGAGAATATTTAAGAAGTAACTATGCATACACATTTAAAGTTAATGCAATAAATAAAATAACACAGTCATATTTTCATATTCCATATAAAGATTACGTTAAGTTGAAGCACGGTGACTTGGTAAACAATGTAATTACTGAAACTCAGAATGCTTCAATGGGAATTTTACAGTTGACCGAATTTATAACCGGGTTAATAATGGTTCCAGCATTTTTCCTGCTGATGTTTATGGGTAGTTACCAAATTACTTTGGCAATGATGATTTTAGCTGTATTTGCATATTTTTTTATCAATAGACCGATAAAAAAATATGCAGAAAGTGTCGGTAACATAGAAATACTGCTTAATCAAGATATCTCTTCTCAAATCAGTGAAGATTTTTCTGCGATGAGGCATGTTAGAATTTTGAATATTGAAAAATTGTTAAGAGAGAAATTGTCACGCAGCCTATATAAAATTAAGCATGTATTAGTAAAATGGGATACGATTTCTGCATTAACAGTCCCTATAGCAGAAATGATCATGGTTGTAGTTATTGTTGGATATGTTTTGTATGCAACTTATTATTATGATCAAATTGATTTTAAATCAATGTTGCCAGTTATTAGTATGATTGTGATTGTGGCATACAAAACAATGACTCAGCTTTCTAGATTATTGGTAAACAAAATGTCTGTAGAAAGGTATTTACCATCTATGAAGCTAGTGCATAAATTAATGGATTACAAAGATTTTTCTCAATCTGAGAATCTCAAGCCAGATATAGATATGAAAAGATATTCTAGTAGAGACATAAGCTTTCAAAACGTAAATTTTTCTTATACTGGCAATGTGGACATTTTGCATGATTTTTCGCTAAATATTCCTTTTGGAAGTACTACTGTATTAATGGGGTCATCGGGGTCTGGAAAGTCAACAATTGTTGATCTGTTAATGGGGTTATACAAGCCAAATTCTGGAATCATTGCAATTGGAAGTGACAATCTTCAAGATGTAAGCGTGAAAAGCTGGAGGAAGTGTATTGGATATGTTAGTCAAGATGTGTTTTTATTTCATTCTTCAATAAAAGAAAATATTTGCATGGGTGTAAAAGATATTGATTTTGATTTTTTGAGACATATTTGTAAGTATGTTGAGCTTGATGAATTTATTATGAATATGTCAGAAGGTTATGATACTGTAGTTGGTGATAGAGGTGCTATGCTATCTGGAGGGCAGAGGCAGAGGATTTCAATTGCACGAGCATTAATAAAAACCCCTGATATTTTGATACTAGATGAGGCCACAAGTGCATTAGATAAGAGGACAGCATCCAAAGTTATGAAAAATATCATTAAACACATGGGCGGAAAGACGGTAATAGTTGTTACTCATCGAGAGGACGTTTTAAAATACGCTGATTACATTTATAATTTAGAAAGCGGAATGCCGACTAAAAAAAACTAATTTAAGAAAATATAATAGGAGGTAGTTATGTGTAAAGTATTAATTACAACAGTTCCCTTTGGAGATAAGGATAGATCTCCTTTGGATAAACTTGAAGAGAATAAAATAAGTTACTTAATAAACCCTCTTGGTAAAAAACTTACCGAGGATGAATTATGTACTTTGGTAGGGGACTGTGAGATTATTGTGGCGGGAACAGAGCCTATCACTGATAAGGTTATGTCAATGGCAAAAAAATTGAAAATGATTTCACGAGTTGGTATTGGCCTAGATAGCGTTGATCTTTTAGCTGCAGAAAAAAGAGGGATTGCCGTCTCATATACACCAGATGCACCAGCACCAGCGGTTGCTGAGTTAACTATTGGGCTGATGTATTCATTATTGCGTCACACGCATGAATCAAATATTCAGTTGCATCATGGAACATGGCATCGTTTTTTTGGTAAGCGTTTGGTTAATTGCACTATTGGAATAATTGGCATGGGCAGGATAGGCATGATGACATGCAAACACCTTAAGGCCTTAGGTGTTTCAAAAATTCTTTGTAATGATGTCGATGAAAAGCCTATCAAAGGTGTTGAATATGTTGGAAAAGATGAGATATATAAAAAATCAGATATTATCTCTTTGCATGTTCCATTGACGGCGCAAACAAAAAATATGATTACCAAAGTGGAAATTGACAGCATGAAAAGGGATGTTTATTTAATTAATACTGCTAGAGGTGGAATTATCAATGAAGCGGACTTGTCTAACGCTCTAGAAGATTGCAAAATTGCAGGTGCAGCAATAGATGTATTTGAAAACGAGCCATATAATGGAGATTTAACTAATTATGACACATGTATCTTAACATCGCATATGGGCTCAATGTCAATAGATTGTAGAACGAAAATGGAGATTGAGGCAACTGATGAAGCTGTACGCTTTATTTTAGGAGGGTTGCAAGATGGAGCTGTTCCTGAAGAGGAGTACGAGGTTCAGCGGGAGGGTTTGTAATGAAAAAAGTGCTAGTAATTGGTGGATCTGGTTTTATGGGTAGCCATACTGCTGACGAACTGTCCAATAAAGGATATCAGGTCAGTATTTTTGATTGCGTTAAATCTCCTTATTTAAGATCGGACCAAGAGATGGTTGTTGGCGATATATTTAATAAAAATCAATTAGAAAAAGCAATGTTAGATGTAAACATTGTTTATTATTTTGCAGGTGTTGCTGACATTGGAGATGCAAAGGATAATCCTGAGCATACAATTAATATGAACGTCACTGGGATTGCAGATGTGTTGCATGCATCAGTAAATGCAAAAATTGAAAGGTTTGTTTATGCATCAACAATGTATGTTTATAGTTCTCACGGTTCTTTTTATAGGGCGAGTAAGCAGTGTGCAGAAATAATTATTGAAGCATATAGCGAAGAGTTTGCATTAGATTATACATTGTTAAGATATGGGTCCTTATATGGTCCTAGGGCGCAAGAATGGAATGGATTGCGTAAGTATGTTGATCAAGTTGTTAAAACAGGGAGATTAGACTATAGGGGAACGGGAAGAGAAAGGCGAGAGTATATTCATGTTGTTGATGCTGCAATATTAAGTGTAAAAGTATTAGATGATGCGCATAAAAATAGAGCTATTACTGTAACAGGGCATCAGGTATTGAATTCAAAAACCCTTATTAATATGATTTTTGAAATTTCAAATGTTGAATATAACGCTAATTTTGAAGATGAAAATATTGACCATTCTCACTATGAGACCACACCATATAGATATACGCCCAAGAATGCGATGAAATTAGTTCCACTTGAATTCATTGATATTGGACAAGGTATTCTTGATTTAGTAGAGCAAGTATCTAGTGAACATAATAAAAATAATTAAATTGGCGAACTGGTTGCCTTATTTTGCATATTTTAAATAAAAAAAAAATATATCTATTTGATTTTGATGGGGTCTTGGCGGATTCTGTTCAGGTTAAAACTCAAGCCTTTGAGAGGCTATATCAAGAGTATGGTGCAAAAGTTGTACGCAAGATAATTGAGCATCATGAAAATAATGGGGGCATGAGTAGGTTTGAGAAGTTTCGTTATTACCATCAGACCTACCTCGGGATAAAAATTGATGATGACATGGTAAAAACATTATCAAAAAAATTTTCGAAATTAGTTGTTGATAAAGTTGTTGCTTCAAATGAAATAAAAGGTGCTACTAATTTTTTAGAATACTGTAAAAAAAACAGAGTTATATGTGCTGTAAATTCTGCAACACCAGAAATTGAATTAAAAAAAATTATTCGATTAAAAAAATGGGAGAGGTATTTTCAATTTGTCTATGGATCGCCATGTTCAAAAGTTGAAAATATTGAGAAGATCTTAAGTAAAACAAATTTTGGCAGAGATGATATTGTATTTTTTGGTGATGCTAAAAATGACTACAATGCTGCAAAATTAAGCCATATTGATTTTATTGGTATAAATTATTCAGGAAAAAATAAAGAAGGGTTTGATAAATTTGTTGATTTTACAGGGTTAATGAATGAATTATCAATTTTAGATCGGCCTAATAATAGGAGAGGTATGAATGCATGATGCACACGAAGTTGTCTGGGATAAAAAGAAAGTTTCAGAATATTGGGATATATTTGGAAATATAACTCCAGTTAGCCCATGGTTTTCAGTTAAAGCTTCTGGATGGTTACTTAAAGAAATTAATAAAATAATTAAAGATATTCACCAGCCTAAAGAAGAGATTAGAATATTGGATATGGGTTGCGGGTCTGGAGAGTTTATTGATTTTCTTAGGCTAAATACTGGCTGCAAATGTTATGGAGTGGACATATCTGAAGAGCGTGTTGAAATATCACGGTCAAAATTTCCAGATGTTGATTTTAGTGTCGGCTCACTAGAAAGTACAAACTTTAAAGACGGTGAGTTTGATGTGATTATTTCTACTCAAGCCATAGAGCATCTGTTTGATGATGAGCTAAAAACTACATTTGATGAAATGCATCGATTATTAACAAAAAAAGGAAGGGTCTTGCTTACAACTAGATTTGAAGAGGATTTAACAACTCGTAAGCGTGTATGCCCAGATTGTCATGCCATATTTTTACACTCTCAACACATGCAGTCATTTAGTGTTTCTGGTTTAAGCTTGCTGCTTAGAAATTCCGGCCTTGAAACAATTGTATCTAAAAGGAGTAGATGCAGGGATCATGTTAATGAGTTTGTGCCAAGGAGATTTAAATTCATTAACAGGGTGATTTATAAAATATTTGGTAATTATTTGGATAAAAAGGTAGGTATATATCTCTATTCAATTTCAAAAAAAATTAAGTTTGGATAATATTAAAAATAGTCTTTTGTTAATTGACAGCTTCTTCAAAAAGAATGGGGTTGATTATTGGCTTGAAGCTGGAACAGCCCTTTCGGCATATCGTGACGGAAAAGTTTTTGAGTGGGAGCATGATGTAGATATTGGTATTTGGCGTGAAAAAATGCCCAGCCCGGATCAATTTATAAGTTTTTTTAGCTTGAAAGGGTACAAAGTCATTATTCAAAAAGATTTTCCATTTTTAGATAACATAATTCAATTAAAAGTAGATTCAGAATGTAATAATGAATTATTTGATATTGATATTTATCTGTATACAAGAATGGAGGGTTTTGCCTACATGAGGTGGATTCAAAAACCTGAAGGAAGCTATAATTTATTGAAAAAAAGACTTATATTTATCTTAAGAAATTTATACAATCCAAATACAAAAAAATGGGTTAGAATTTCTAGATTGATACCAAAAAAAATGATTAGATTTTTTTTTGATAAATACCTGCATTTTCACCTTAGTACATCGACATGTATATACCATCAATTTCCAGAGAAATATTTTCTTAATTTAAAAAAAATAGACTTTTACGGAATTAGTGTCAACATTCCAGAAGATACAAATGAATTTCTTATACATAGATACGGTGAGCATTGGAAGACACCAGATAGTCAATTTAATCAGTCCGAAAAGTGGAAGAAATCAAAAGCTAGGGTTGAGCTTAGAATGAGTCTCTTGCCTAGTCCAGAATACTATAATCAGCAAAGATAAAACTAAAATGCATGTTTTGTATATATATGGAGGTGCAAATAATAAAGATATTGCAATAAGAGATGGTGATATTGCTTCATCTTATAATTTAAACTTGGGTAGTATTATTAACTCTAGTATTAACAATATAAACGATAGTGTTTTATTGAACAATATAGCCCAAAAGAATATAAAAGATTATTCTGAATATATTTATAGTCAGAATAAAAATTTTATTGCTCAAGGGTTGATTCTTGATAAAAAATTATCATTATATTTCTTAAGTGATTTTGCTTGTAAAAGAAGTGAATTTTTTTCAACTTATTCTGATTATTGCAGTGCCATACTGATTAAGACATTTATCTTGGATAATAACATCGACCGTATAGTGGTCGATAACACCTCATTTG
>JADHVC010000025.1 GCA_016784175.1 Patescibacteria group bacterium
GTTATTTCCTCTTGACGATGCAATAACTCTTGATCTCCCAACCTTAAAGTTTTTACAATATTCATTTCAGCAACAACCTCATTATTTTGCTTAATTTGATTATTAATATCATTTACCTTATTGTCACGAAGATAGATTGCAGTAATTCCAACAGCAGAAATTACAATTACTATTAGTAAATTTTTTAATGTAAGTGTCATATTTGATAGACTATTAGATTTTATTTAAATATCATTGCATAATAAAGCATTTTTTTAATCTTGTCAATTAGAGAGTCTTCTATGTTAGGCATTTACTTTTCACAAATAATAAAATTTTGACCATTCTCAGTAAAACGAATTATATGTAGGTTATTATTAATTATATAGTTAGTTAAATTTTTAATACCTGCTTATATAACCTCACTTTCTTAAAAAAAATATACGATTAGGTCTGTAAAAATATCGCTAAAAATATGCTGAAAATAGTTCAAAAAATGTTAATAAATATCAAGATTCAAAAACTCAAATACAGACTATTATCAATGATTTAAAAAAACGGAAAATAAAGTAGGCACTCTCGTACCTACTTGTTCATCTCGGTGGACCAGACAGGACTCGAACCCGCCACCTCCTCGGTGCAAGCGAGGCGCTCTACCAGATGAGCTACTGGCCCATTAGCCTTATTCTAAGGACTATATTGGGACTATCTATTATACTTCAGTAATGGTTCTAAGAAAAACAAAATAAAACCACTGAACATACCTGTCATTATAAGCATACCAAAGAAAATAATCAAGATGCCTAGTAATTTATACCCCAAACGAGAGCCACCGTCCAACCCGAAATGCTTTTCAAAAAAAGCAATTCTACCAAAGCCACTCAACCATGATTCAGTTTTAGCTACAAGATGAACCCCAAGTGCAATAAAAATTAAACTTACTATTATATTCATGTATGTAATTAATGTAATTAATTTATTTAATATAGCTTAATGGATTGTATCTAACTCCATTTATTATAACTTCAAAGTGAATGTGTGACCCAGTAGACCAACCAGTTGAACCCATAGCTGCTACAGCTTCACCTTTAGAAACACGCTGTCCTTTTCTTACATAAAGCTTTGAGGCATGAGCATATCTAGTTTTCTTTCCACCACCATGATCGATCACAACCTGATTACCATAACCCTTACCCCAACCTGCATATTCCACAACACCAGCATCTGCAGCATACAATGGAGTTCCAAGCGAACAAGCAATATCTAGACCCGTATGACGCGAGGAATAATATTGAGTTATTCTATGGCAAGCGGTTGGCCATAACATCTTAACGCCTGGTTTTACCTTAGAATTTGAAGGTTTTACGATATCACGTATAGCTTGAATTCCAGAATAAGGAGATGAAGTTTTAGTAACATAGCGCTTTTCTCCATTAGGGATAATAATTTTTTGACCAAGCGAGAGCTTGTTTGCATTATCCATTCCATTGGCCGTCATAATATCTTCTTCATCGATATTATACAATTGAGCTATGCGAGACAATGTATCTCCATTTGTAATTTTATAACTAATACCCGTTTTAGGCAATATCTGTAAAATATTGCCAGGTCTAATAATGCTATAGGCATTTAAATCATTTTCCCAAAGAATCGTACTAACAGAAATTCCAAAGTTATGTGCTATTGTGGAAATAGTATCGCCTGGCTTAACAGTATAATTAATAGTTTCTGTTCTAGTAGCAACATTTTTATTATCCTGCTCATTTTTATCAATTTGCTCGCCATCACTACTACCTTGAACAATATCACCAATTAAATCTTCATCTTCTCCATCACTGGTAAGCTTGCTCACATCAACCATCGGCTGA
Source organism: Patescibacteria group bacterium (assembly GCA_016784175.1). Lineage (GTDB taxonomy): Bacteria > Patescibacteriota > Patescibacteriia > Patescibacteriales > BS150m-G62 > BS150m-G62. Next base: position 1,848 of record JADHVC010000025.1, read on the forward strand.
ATTTCAACTTGAGTTAAATTCTCTAAATAACTTTGCTGCAAAGAAGATATAACAGATTCTTGATCAAAAAACTCCTCAATCAACTGCTCTTCTTCTATACCACCAAACTCAGAATTAATAAGCTCGGCTAATATTGTTTTATTAATATCCACACTATGTGTTTCAGCCTGAGTTTTAGCAATCGCGTTATTGAATACTAAAACAATTGTTAATATTGCAACCGTAACATGAAGCGGTTTTTGGCTAAAAACAAATAATAATGACTTTTTCTTAAAATGCGCCCAACCCAATTTATTAATTAAAGTTACGTACACCTTATAAACCTTTACGATGAACTTATAGAAAAATATACTCAAAATAAAATTAGTAAGCCGCTGAAAAGGACGCAAAATAAAACTAAGGCTTTTAAGAACAACTGACATGACCTTAAAACCATTAATCACTATAGTTATTACGATGTTTATAATATTTTTCAGATATTTCTTCTATAATTTATATGACATTAAGTATTAGTATACATAATTTGTCCATAAAAATCAACAAAAAAAGTAAGATTAATGATTTTAATCTTACTTTTTAACAAGTAGCTTTAAAAATAGGCATTTTAGTTGATTATTTTTTTTTGCTCGTCTTCCATTCTTCTATTTCCTTATGATTCCCAGATAGTAGCACTTTTGGAACGCGATACTTTTTTTCGTCCGCAACAAATATTTCTGGTCGAGTATATTGAGCATACTCAAGTTGACCAGGCTTATTATGAGATTCGCTTTCCAAACTTACTTTGTTCCCCAGAACCCCTGGAAGCAAACGAGTAACACTATCCACGATCACCATTGCGCCGATCTCACCACCTGTTAAAACATAATCGCCGATTGAAATTTCATCATCAATAAATTTAGTAACACGCTCGTCCACTCCTTCATACCTTCCGCAAATTATATTAACTTCCTCGAGTTTTGAATATTTTTTCGCTAATTGTTGATCCCATTTTTTACCCTTTGCAGAAAGCAGAATTGTTTTTTTTGCACCCTGATTGCTCACAATATCTTTAAGGGCAGCATGAATCACATCAACCCGCATCACCATACCAGCGCCTCCACCATAAGGAGTATCATCAACGGAATGGTGTTTATCAAAGGTCCAATCTCTTAAATTAAGGGAATTTATTTGAACAATATTTTTTTCTTGCGCACGCTTAAGAATGCTTTCATTAAAATAAGCATCGAGGACCTGTGGAAAAATTGTGATTATATTAAATTTCATAAAATTTCTTTAGTTAAAAAATAACACAAGTTTAATTAAATTGAAAGCAGAGATTATAAATAGTTCACTTATTCTAGAACTAGACACAACTTAATTTAAATTATTCTTTAGGCGTTCCTTTTTCAATAACATATATATATCCCAACAACACGATACTTATAGCTCCACCCACAACTAACAAATAATTAAACAATTCTTGTTTTTTATTTCTTACAGGAATTGACCACTCTTCACTTTTGATAGTTCCAGGATAACCGATATTAATTTCATTATTGGTTAGCGCTACAAAATCGTCTATACTTCTTGGCATTAGTTTTGGCCCGCTTGAAGTCATCCCTACAATACCACTTACCTCATAACTACTACCCTCAATAATATCTTTGGCTTTGATATTTGTTAAGCTCTTCAAATATATTTCAATCTCCTGCTCATCGTTATCAATATATATTATTGTATTTTTTTTCTCGGTTATACTGCCTTGCACACTAACAAATTGTCCAACCAAATTTTCATTAAATTCCTCAAAGGATTTTGCTACAGGTAATAGCTCAGGATAATTATCTATAACTTTCATGTCACCAGCCACTTTAGTCTTTATTCTTAATTCATTATTAGCCAGAGCCGTTTCTCCCTCTACAACAATATAATCTCCGATATTTAATTCTGGAAAATCTTTCTTATTATTATAAACTTGAATACCTGCATTGTCTGTTACAATATAAAAAAATTGCGTCCCTAGTATGCCTGGTGCCACGGCAACCATACCGGCTGTTCTAACTAAGCTACCTACTTCAAAATTATTCACCTCCCCCAAAGCCACTTCGACATAAAGATCAAAAATATCAGATTCATTAAAGCCATAATCCTCATAGGTTGGCGCTTCTAAAATATTTACTTCCAATTTATTTGTTTGTCCCGGCGTACCAACACTTGTCCAATACCAATCATTACCAATTAATGCATAGGCCTGTCCAGTAAGTGCTTTAGAATATTCAACGAAATCCATTAATTGATTATTATTATCAAACAATCGAACTTGATCAAACGAATTATTCAATGCAACTTTTATATCTTCTTTATCAAGAATTAAATAATCCTTAGTTTTCACTATTATATCTTGTTTAAATTCGTATGGCTTGCTTCCACCTTCTTTATCATCAATTACCCAATTATTAATATTTATGTCCGATGATGAATTGTTGTAAATTTCTACCCACTCCTCTTCATCGCTGCCATCTGGATTAGGCATAATCTCGGTAATTATAATATCACCCTTCTGAATAGAATAATTTGCTGTAGCAGCAATCACCTCTTCTTTCATTTTTGGTTCAAGATTTATATTTTCATTTTCAAGTTTTTCATCTTGTGCTATATAAATATTTTGAATTATTTTATCTTTTAACTCGCCATCTGTAATAGTTAACGCGACATTAAAAATACCAGAAGAAAAATATGTATGTTCAGCAATATCTAATCGCGCGACAAATCCATCACCAAAATCCCAATAGTAATTTAACGCATCACCGTTGGGGTCACTACTATCTGTAGCATCAAATATTATTGGTTTCCCAAATTCAATATTCTTCGGCAGCTGAAAAATAGCCACTGGAGCTAAATTCTGTTTCTTAATAATATTTACTTTTCCAGGAGTAGAAACTTGCGACCAAATATATTCTTTAATTTTATAGCCCTCATCCAAAGATAAACTCATCCCATCTTTAGCATCACTAAAGTCAACTTTTAAAAATGACTTTTCACTTCCTGGATAAAATACTTGAACACTGTCTTTGTCATTATTCAATGCGATTTTACTTTCACTTCGATACAACACCCAATATGTATCTGGGGTTAAAATTTTGTCTTTTATTTTATATTGTATTTTTGAAAGATCTCCTATCTTGAAGCCCGCTAAATCTATATTAATATTGCCACCGTTATAAAACTCAATAAACTCTAAATCTAAATCTGACCCAGGTGGGTTTGGATAAATTTCTGAAATAATTAAATTCTTATAACTAAAGTCAATCGATTCTTCATTTGAACTTGAAGTGTTAGAAGAAGATGTACCACTTGCTTGAGCAGATGTTCCATCACTTGCTACACTTTCACTCTGTATAATAGCCCCCGCGCTATTGCTTGCCTTAGGCGTTCCCAAAGGACTTGCACTAGTTTGCCATGCGGAGCCGTTCCATTCCATAGTTTGCTTTGTTGTATTATCTCCCGCAGGCCAAGTATCAGTTGTACTTAGACTATGAATAATATCGCCGTTATCGTTTCTTAATTCAATCACTTCGCCAGTGTTACCAAGAGATCCAATATAAATTAAATCGGCAATAATACCTGGCACACTTTCATCGTCAGTTCTTTCTAACAAAAAATACCCATTCGCGGGTACTATACCGGTCAGACTAACAGTCGGCGATCCATCTTGAGCAATCAAAGTCCAACCATCTAAATTAATTTCACCGTTAGTATTATTTTTCAATTCTATCCATTCGTCGCTACTCGAGATTTCAGTTCCCATCCAAGCCAACTCCGAGATTATAACTTGAGGTTCTGCAGCATACGAATCAAGTGGGATAAAAAAGATTACTACTGCTAATACATATATTAACTTTGCTTTTGTGAGGCAATTCATAATATATTATTTTAGCACAAAAAAATTCAAATTATGTATTCTCATAGCCCCAGGATTTTGCAGGGATATCCTGTGCAACTTTTTTTGTCATATTTACAAATCCTTTAGCCTGTATTTAGCCATGTAATCTTCTATTGCGCCTTTCGTTTTTTCAACATACTCATCGTCTTGCTTCTTATAAGATGGCGCCGTTTCTAATTCCGTTGTTTTTCCAAAATCAATCACATAAGGCAAAGCAGTTTTCTTATCAACCATTATATTTCCTGCATGAAAATCAACAAATTTAGTTTTTTCTTCAGACATAAACTTAATAAAAAAGACCGTAATTTTAACGGTCTATGTTTGACTAAATATTTCATCTAAGTCAATTAATTTTTTTTCTATATACATACAAATACAATACTCTGTTCCCTCATGCTCAAATGTATGCATGTCTACTAATTTTTGTTTTAATAATGCGTCTGTTAACTTTTCTGGTTTACCCTTAGTAACATAAATATTTTCACTCATTTTAGCTACTTCTTGAGTAGGTTCCATTGTTTTAATTGTGGTTATTGCTTCCCTTTCTTTATAAGGAGCGAGTCCAACTTCTATTTTTTCCATATTTTTTTCCTCTCAAATAAAGTTACGCTAACCCCTATTAATCCAACACATAAACAAGAAAAAAGCAAGTTTCAACTAATATTAAATAAAAAAAACACTAAACAACACATATATTTTTGTATTTATTTTTATAATATATCTAAAACTTTTAATTCTAACTGACCGGTTTGTGTATCGTAAAAAGAAAAAGTTGCTCTTTGAAAAACACCGCCCAAGGTGCCTGGGTTTGCCTCGATAGTTCTTCCTTTTTCTTCTATCCAAGGTTTATGCGTATGACCATAAAAAATAATATCACACTCGCCTAGCTCTCTAACTTTTTCTATAAAAAAAGGCTCGTGACAAATCCCAATATTTTTTCCACCTAAGTTCACTCGCCCTAGTCTACCAAGATATTGAATATTTTTAAATTGTGTTATCTCTTGATCGTCGAATAAACCACAGTTTCCTTTGACAGCATAAATATCATTACTAAAATTTTCTGCCATTAAGCTGACAGTCTCTGCGTTAGTAATATCACCGCAACAAATCAAAGTTTCAATACTCTCGCGCTTACACCAAGCTAAACACAAATCTAAATTTGTTAAATTGTCGTGGATGTCCGAGATTATTACAATCTTCATAACTATTGAATTAATAAAACTACATTGGCGAGAATATATCCATTCTCATGACTAACGGAGCAGTCGACACTCTCTAAACCTAGGGGTGATATATTTGAACACAAGGTAATCCGTGGCTTTCCTCTTGCACTAAATAAAACTTTTATATCGAGCCAGTCCCTATCAGAAATATCGATCGCTTTAAAAACACATTCTTTCAAAGCATAAATCGTAGATAGACGACGAGCATCAATAGGGTGCTTTTCAAAATCATGAAAAGTCTTATCCATAAAATCGCTATCGCCCAACTGACTATAAATTTTATGAATAGACATTAAATCTATACCGGTCTTAATTATCATACATCTTTAAAACCTAAAAACCATTAAAAAATACTGCCCAAACCTCATATAATAATCCAAGGATAAATAGTATAGAAAGCACAATGGCAATAGGAATATTTATTTTATTTTCAATGACTGATTTTTTCTCTCGTTTCTTTTTAACACTTAACCCAATCAAAATCAAAACTATTCCACCTAACCCTCCGCTAATAGCACCAGAGACACTAACTACTTTGGCTAAATTTTGAATACCGCATATAAATAATACATAGGGTATACCACAAGCTAACACCCAAGCAAAAATTGTATTCAATTTTAAATCCCACCAAAAAACTTCGCGCTGTGCCTGAGCAATAGTTAGAAAAGATGTTGCAACAACAAGCAAACCAAAAACCAAGGCGATCTTTACTAGCTCACTTCCGAATACCGTATTTAACCCCACCAAAGCATCAGTAGTAGTTAGCGTGCCCGTTACACCAACAACTGCGATAACAAAAATAAATATTATTATAGCCGAGACTAGAACACCTATCCCAATTGCATCTTTAATTTTTTTTTGGTCATTTTCTAAAAGACGACAAATTTCTGGAATAGCAGCCAAACCACCAACTGCAAAAAATATTGGACCATATGGTAAAGCTACTAAACTCCAGTCAAGCGCTTTATAATTAGCAAGATCGATGTGCGCACCTGTTTTGTACACTATTAAACCTACAATAAGAATAAGCAAACTAGTCATGTAGACCTCAACACTAGAAATAAAATTAAGACCGAATAAAACCACAAAAGACTCAAAAGCAAAAAAGATAGTCGTATACATAAAAATACTGCCACCTAGTGCAGGACCTAAAAGCGCATGCAAAAAAATACCCCCAATAATAATATAAGCAAGAATGGATCCAAAGTTACTAATGGTCGAGATACATAGAACAAAGGGCTTACTAGCGCGCCCTATGTATTTAGAGGCATAGCCCGGCATCCGACTATATCCTTTTGTAGAAAGAACGATTTCAGCATAAAGCTTTAATAAATAATATTCGACAAAAGCTAAGACCGGCAAATAGATCAAAAAGAAAACAATCCCCGCCTTACTCACCACATACGGCACAGCAAACATACCGACACCAATAATGGTTCCAACCAATGTAGCGATAGATTGAAAATATTTCTTCATAATAATATTAATAATTAACTTCTAACTTCATACATGATCTGCTCAATTTTCCGAAGATTACTTTTAGCTTGATCATACTTAGTACGCAAATAGCCAGTCATATCGAATTCCACTAACTCACCCATAATTTCATTGATTACATCACGCGCTACTCTTACCTCATCATATTCACCAGTTGCCGCCTTGTTTATTGCCCGACGAACAAGCTCACCCATCACATCGCACAAACCAGCTAAATATGAATCGAAACTAATAACCACCCCCTTGATAATATCTATCTTTTCACCTTTAATAATTTGATAAAGCATTTTAGCCTCAACATATTCCTCCACTCCCGCCTTATATGACCCCTCCGCATTAAGCCTCGCAAAGCTAAATTGCTTTTCTAAACCTATTAAAGACCTTTCAATTTCCTCCAAAGAAACAATAGCCTTATCAATATCACCGCGATGCAAGGCAAAAATTACCCGCTTTGAAGAATGAAGAATTGTATTTGATTCACCAATAATAGCCTTTCTTTGAGACTCATAAGAATTATGCTCATCATTCAAACTTTGAAAAAACTTTTTATTCAACATAAATTTCAATAAATTTTATTTCTTAAACCATACAACTATACATAAACTATAATATCAATTTCAATAAGAATAGACAAATAAGATATCCCATATTACATTAAGGGATGTTTTAACAAAGAAAGATTAGGCTTCTGGCAACTCATAGACAAACTTTGCCTTTTTAAATTCTTTTTCATAAGCTTCATCGCTCACTCTTTTTATGCCAGGCATCTTTTCGGTGGCCTTTAATGATGGTTGATTATTGAGGTTAATTGTTAAAGTTGTAAACGGCAAACCTAGCTCCTTAATTATTTGATTATAAAATTTTGCTGCCAACCCCTGTCCTCGAAATTTTGGATCAACAACAAGATGAGAAATATTTTTGTCGTCTTCTGTGTCATACACACCAATAATTCCAAGTTTTTCACCCTCCAAACTCAATACAGTAAAATATTGTTGATTAGAACAATTATCCATACCGATTGCAATCCAACCATCATCACCTTCAAGCTCTTTAAAATATTCCATATCAAAATCACCTAGTTTTTCTATTTTTTTTATTTCAGATAAATTATAAATATTTTTACTTGGATCAAATTTTTCTTGAGGATCAATTATACTAATAATTTGTTCTTTGTCATTATTCACTTGAAAAAGTCGACCACCAAATTGCTCTCGGAAGTTACCCTTGTCGACTGGACGATGCCCAATAATCCAAACTGCATCTTCGGCACCAATATTTTTTAGATTTTCTAAAATGACGGCTTCTCTATCTGCCTTCCAGTCCCGATTGTCTGTCCATGTTAGCGCCTCAACAACCTGCGAGTCCCGTTGGTTAATTGCTTCTTTAGTAAATACCTCGCCAGGCACGGTATGGGAAACAACAAGATTTTTGCTTTTAACAACGAGAGGTAAACTATCTTCAAACTGAGTATATTTTGCCAAAAATCCCTCACCAAAATTATCAACTATCCACTCTTTAACATCATTAGATTCATTAGCATATTTAGCAAATTTTTTAATTCGTTCATTGATGTCGTCATGATTCCCTCTAGTATAATGAAACGAATCAGGAAACTCACCCTTAAGCTCCATTATCATCTTCATCATTCCTAAAGACTTGTTCATTTCGCTTGTCATTATATGTTTCTCTAGTCTTGGTTTTAGTTCATTCCAAGCCACTTGAGCGCCAGCACTTTTATGAGCTCTTAATATATCAATCAACTCCATGCTCTCGTAAGACTTTCCGCTAGTTTGCTCAAGGGAATTTTGATAAGTGTTTACTAATATTTTTATTTCATCTGACACCTCTTTTCTTATCTCATTTAATGAATATTTTATAGGTTCAGAATTCCAACTTTCCATTTTTTCAGAATGCATGCCATCACCAACACAAACAATATTTATCTTACCTTGTTTTAATAAATCAAAATTACTAACACCGGCTTTACCTTTATTCTCCAAAACATTAATTAAGAAATCTCTACGCGCATGCAAGTCAGATATCACTATCGTCGGGATATTTTCATTCTTAATCTCAACAATCCCTTTGGTATCTTTAAGCGCCTCAATTGCCTTATCAAGCGATTCTTCATAAGAGGTTTGCGTTTCTAACTCTTGGCTTTTAGAAAACGATTTTAAAGAATCAATATTTTGAGCATCAAGCGGTCCAACAAACTTTACCTCAGGACTTTTTTCCGCCTCCTTTTGTTTGACGATACCAAGTCGCTGTAATGCTATTTTTTTTGCCTGACTGATAGTATGTTTTATTGCCTCTTCGGCCAATATCTCACTATCATATCTACCTATACTTTCTTTTAACCACGCAGAAATATTATCAACAACCAATCTTATATCTTGTACTTCAATATCTATCTGTTTTGAGTCTGATAAAATAAAAATTAACTCATGATCTATTTTAGTAAAATCAGAAGCACCATTTAACGAAGCAAGCAAAGAAGAAAGTCTCCCTAAGTGCCCAATATCTTTTTTAGCTAAATTGATCTCCCCTCTTACTGCTATTAAGTCTTCTTGCGCTCGTGCTTCTATTGCTTCAAACCTTCTGATTTCTTCTAAGGCTTCTTTTTTTCTTTGAGCTTCTGCTTTGGTTTTTTCTGGATCTACGAATATTTGCTTAGACCACAGCATATCCACAACTTCACTCGATAAACCTCTATACTGAGGAGGAATTTTATCCATATCTATCTCATCAGTCTTTTTACTTGACTGTTTCTTCTTGGTATTAATCCCACCTGTTAAATTATTATCAATAGTCATATTTTTTTATTCTAAATTAACATATTCACTTACTATCTATAAATATATAACATATAAGACAACTTTAATATAGAATCGCTACTACCACTTATTTTCTTTAAATATTAATTATGGTAAAATAGAAGCATGACTTTAAGCACAATCCCAACTACTTTTGTATATTTAAGCCTAGTAATATTTTTAATACAGATATTTATTGGATTACTATATTTAGTTGCTAACCCAATACTTTAATTAGAATAATACATAAGATGATAAATAAAATAATAAAATTCTTTAAACCAAAAACGAACAGCAAACCAACCCCAAAACTAGTTGACCTAACAGTCTTAACTTTTTTAGTAATTTTTTGTTTTCAAATATCAAGCCTACTTTATTTAGTAACAGTACCAAGTATAACATATGGCGCAGAAACTAGTATTAAACTGGCAGTTCCAATAGGTGATTATGAAGGTGGGGTTGTAGATGGTAATACGCTCGCTAACTACATAGAAGCTGTTTATAAATATGGCATTAGTTTAACAGGAATTCTTGCGGCTATGGTAATGATGTTTGGTGGGCTTATTTGGGCAACCGCAGGAGGCGACGCAGGCAAAGTAACCGAAGCAAAGGCTTGGATTACAGCAGCGATTTCTGGCCTGGTATTAGCTATGTCATCTTTTTTGATCTTACAAACAATAAACCCAGAATTAGTTAAAATGCAGAAACTAGATATAAAAAACCTATGTGAAAATGGACAACCATGTGGAACCACATTAACCACTGGGATTCAACAGGGTTGTTGTGCTTCACCAAGAGCACGGAAAGACTTTATGGGAATAGAAGCAGACTGTACGGCAGTATCTGGTACTTTTAATGTGGGTCAGACAATAAATACCACCGGAAACTGTGGGACAATATATACTAAGCAATGTTGTCAAAAAATGAAAGTCGGCAAATTTACTTGGTCTCCAGGTCAAGAACTATCTATTTGCAAAGAAATAGAACAAAGTGATGCTTGTGTTGAAAAACCAGATGGTTCAGGGTATTATTATAAATTCCGTGCCAAAAGACCTTGCAAAAATATACCTAGGTGTACTACTATAGAATAACCCTTAATTTTTACAATAGCCAGCTAACCTATAATATTAATTCGAAATATTAACAATGCAGTATCTAAAAAACTAAGCTCACATGCAATTAACTTAGTTTTTTTATGCCCAAGTTTCTATTACTAAACCAATAAGACTATGCTATAATTATTATACAATGCTGATAAATGAAATGGGGAAAACTAAACAATCACAGGATATAGAACAAAATCAACCAGAAGAAGAAATACGGGAGCAAAGTTTGCGATCTGCGGTTCTTCAAGCGAAAGCAGCAAAAGATAAACTCGACAAAGATAAAAAAATAAAGGAAGGAAATAAAACAAGCTACGCTCAAAAAGTTAGATCGAGAAGATTACGTGCGGCCTGGTATGTTTTACTCCCAAGTGGTGGTTTCTCTCTTCTTTATATACATATGCATATCTTTGCTAGGATGGTTATAGGAAAACAATTCTGTAAACTAGGTGAAGAATGGAAAGGTGTAAGTAATGTTGTAAAAAGCTTACTACGTTTTGCGGAAATTACTACAATAATTTTTCTTGATCTTATTGCAATATTCTTTATAGCCTGTTTTATAATGATCATAATATTTGCTATGGAAAATCCATACCTTTCGGGTGCTATAGTTGGTGGATCAGTTATTGGTGGTTTAGTTTTAGATTTTTATTCACCAAATTAAAATACAATGACCATAAATAAAAAAAAATTCTTAACTCTATTCTTGGCCGTTCTACTGGTTACTGTTGCTTCTTTTTTATTTGGTAATTCAGTGCTCGCCGAAGCCGCCACCACTCCCGCCGCCGCCACCACTCCCGCCGTCGCCACCACTCCCGCCCCCGCAGACAAAAAATCCGCCATCGCAGACAAAAAAATTTCTGGCTTTGATAAAGTATCTTACAATTTATATATTTTAATTGGTGATGGTCTCGGACTAGTTATATCTGGTATTGGTAATCTTTTTATACTACTTATGGGGACACTCCATGGTTTATTAACCTACAATGGCTTCATTGAGCAAGCTGCGGTCAAAGAAGGGTGGAAAATTGTCCTTAGTTTGTGCAACATGTTCTTTATTCTAATATTACTTGTAATAGCAATTGCAACTATACTGCGCCGCGAAAGTTATGGCGCCAAACAGCTTCTTGGTAAATTATTAATTGCAGCGGTATTAATCAACTTCTCAAAAGAAATTTGTGGAATAATTATTGACTTTTCTCAAATCTTAATGGGAAGCTTCACAAGTGTTTTAAGTGAAGGTCAACTAACAAACCTCTTACAAATAGCAAAGGCTCAAGAATTCAAACTTGGAGCCGCAGACAAAGCAACAGAGAATGATTTAGTATCACTCAGAAATATTGTTTTAGGCATGGGCTTTACAGTTTTATTTTTAGTTGTAGCTAGCATCGTAGTACTTGTTCTTGCAGCAGTTCTTATAATGAGAATCGTAATGATATGGATATATGTTGTACTATCTCCACTTGCTTTTTTTCTTGATACATTCCCAGCCGGTCAAAAATATGCTTCTCAGTGGTGGAATCAATTTACTCAACAAGTAATTGCCGGCCCTGTACTCGCTTTCTTTATATGGCTTGCTTTTGGTATTCAAGGTGGTATTCCTTTAAAGCAAACTGCCACACAAGATCCTTTGTGTACTGGGCTTACTGCAATAATGTGCCTTCCGGCGTTTATGCAATTTATTACCTCTCTTTCATTTCTTATTGGTGGTCTAATTGTCACACAACAAATTGGTGGCATGGCTGGCGCTGCGGCGGGTAAGGGGATGGCAGCAATAAAAAGCAGTGGGAGACTTGCACGACGAGGTATAACAGGCGTTGCATCGGGTGTTGTACGACATACTGCGGGGTCACTCATTCGTGGTGAAGGGAATACTGCAAAGCTTGTAAATAAATTAACACTTGGTGGTGCTGGTAAACTTGGTGGTGCAATTGCAGGAACAAGAGCAGGTCGTTTCGCTCAAACTTGGGCACGTAGTATCGAGAAAAAAAGAGAAGACACGAAAACCGCTACACGACAAAAGTTACTTGAAAAAATGGGCATGAATGAAGAGGCTCAAGCTGCACTTAGCACCATGCTACGACCATCAGAGCAGAAAGGTAAGACTGAAGTAAAGAAAGAAAAACTAGATAATATAAAGAAAGGACCAGCTGGGTATACGATTAGTAATAATGAGTCAAACTTCGTAAAGCAAGATGATGGTACATATAAAGAATTTAATAAAGAGCGAGTTGCAAAAATTGATGCGGCACAAGCAGGTGCAACTGAAACACATAATGGCAAAGACTACATGCTAGATGATGATGGTGTAACTTGGCACGAATTTGAAGAAGGTGTTGGGACTGGGGAGAAGTTTAATGCTGAGGAAATAAAAGCAAAGACTGCAGAAAAATTAAGCAGTAGTGCTGTTGAAGATAAGTTTTATACTCGAGAGATGGGTACGCTCCGTAATTTTGCATTTGGTCGCACTGTAAAAGCGACTGAAAAATCTGTTAAGGCAGCGGAAGCAGCCAAGAGAAATGTTCGCGCAGCTGCCAATGACCCAACCTACATGGACACCGCAAACAGTGCTAATTTCTACTCTTCGAATGGACAAACTGCAGAACAAATAAAACTATTTAAAGCACTAGGTGGCGAAGATGATACTGCAGGCAAATCAAGATCTCAAATTAAGGATTGGATTGAGGGTATAGGTATTTACGCAAATGGCAAAGGATTTAAACAAGGAAATGACGGCCATGTAAAAACATTAAATGGTCTAGCAAAGGGCATAGCAGCTATGGAGGTTAGCGGTAATGATATGAGTGCATTCAAGGATATTGTAGGGGCTATTAATAGCCAAGCTACTACGATAAATGAACCAACAAAACTGAATACTATTGAAAAACACAAAGAAAGTGTATTCGCTAATAGATTGCGAGAAAACACTCAACTATACAAAGAAAGAAAAGGACTATCCCCTAGCGCAACTTTTGGGAATAACAAAAGTAACAGCCTAATGCTCGACTTCAGAGATTTAAAGGATAGAGTCGGCGAAGCACTTAGCAATACAGACTTTAACATCACTGCAGATGGAATGTTCTTAAACTCACCAGAGATGATAGCCCCAGTTGCTGCTGCAATCGAAGCTATTGTAGATGAAGATATAGCAGCACTCGAAACAAAGCAAACTAATAGCTCAAATGGTCAATTAGGTACGGCTGATACACAAAAATTAAAAACGTTAAAGAATGCGAAAAAGAGACTCTCTAATCCAGAAGAACTAGAAGATCTGGAATTATTAAATTCTGGTGTTAGCACATCAATAACTGAAAAGAAACGAACACTTGCACATGAACGATATCACAAAGCTGGCGTTGGTGATGAAGCGCTCGCTGAAAGCTTAGCAATAGAAACAATCGACAAAAAGATAGCTAGTTTAATTCCAGAGATTGGAAAACAAGCAGGCAAAATGTTTAGTGCGAATGAACCAGATATTAACCTAGACTCAATACTTAAAAATATCAAGATTGAACTAGAGGCTAAATTAACAGATAATAGCCTAAGTGATGAAGAGAGAGAAAGCACAGAATCAAAACTTGATCTAATAAACAAGAGAGAGAGTGGAACAAAGGTAGAAAATGTAATTGCGACTGAAAATGCGCCAGCAGTAGAGATAGACACCAATACAAATGAATCCACTAGCACAAAAGATAAAGAAGATAAGGAAAGTGAACAAGTACAACAACCACAAGAAAATATTGTTGACGCAACGGCTCAAATTGAAAAACTAACTGCAAGTATTTCAGAATTAAAGAAAGTGCTAAATTCAACAGCTACAACAGCTGATATAGGTAGCATTCAAAATCAATTATATAGTCTAAGCAACACTGTTAGTGATTCAAGTTTTGCGCAATCAAAAATGAGCACACAAATACTTAAAGGATTTGGCGACAAAAGTCCAATAGTGCAAAAAGAAGTTACAGAAAAAATAATTGAAAAATAAATTATTACTAATATTCAAAAATGACGTATTTCGAAGAATGCATATATAAATTCAATAATCTACCGCAGCAAAATCAAGATGCTTTTGGAAGCATTGCTGTACTTCAAAAAATAAATACACTGGAGAATAAATATAAAATTAACCTCGGATTTATGGCAATACTTATTGCTATTGGTGAATTAGAGCCAACTGATATAGCTGAATATATAGAAAAAAAATATAAACTTAAGAAAGTAAAAGCAGAAAAAATTAGCAGTGACTTTGACGCACAAGTAATCAACCCAGCAATAAAGAATACAATTGGCACGCCTCAAGGTTTCTCGCTTACGACTCTCACCCTCCAAGAAGAAAAGGAATTAATCATTAAGTTCTTTAAAGAAGAATTCGTAGATATATTAAAGGGAAGTCCAGATAGGCAAAATGCGATCAACTTGCGTATTTTTTATGTACTTAGTAAGGATGGAAATT
>JADHVC010000026.1 GCA_016784175.1 Patescibacteria group bacterium
AACGCATAAAATATTACAACAAAAAAAGGCTTCATAGAAGCCTTGAGTGTAAAACGCCGTGGCGATTTACAAAACAATTTATTTAAAATTTTTCATTATTTTAAGCCTACGGATAGTTCACTTATTTCAGGACTAGACAGGCATTTGTAGCATATTGGTCGATTATTAAATAATTATAGTTTATAAAGCATTGGAAGCTTACATTGAATTTTATCATTATATGAAATCTGCTGCAAATTTTCTTACTTCTCTTTATTTTTTCTTTAATTAAATTTTACTTTAATTTGATGTCCTGTATGTAATAATGAAAATATCATAAATAAACATATAAGATGTCCCCATTGCAACTCAAAAATCAATTAGCTAGTTTTGTTTCTCAGTTTGATAATGAAACCTGCAACTTTCAAAAATATGTCATTATTCACGATTATATGGATTTTGTGAATAACAAACCCACTGTATGAATATATTGAGAAACCTGTTAATGCCTTGCCAACTCAATTGGCTGTTGCTTTAAATAATAACCAAGCCATTTATGAGGCTGAATATTTTGAGACCGATTTGGATTTCGTGGATAACGACTGGGTGTATTGCATATCTTAATAACAAAAAACTCTGGAAAGTCAGAGTTGTTTGTTTAAATTGAAATTGAATAATAACTAAATAATTTTTAAAGAAATCTTAGCACCAAGAGCATGAACAATTCTTTGCAATAAATCAACACCAACCGACATATCAGCGCGCTCTATTTGAGAAATCATTCTTTGGGTGGTTCTAGCTTTTTGAGCAAGTTTAGCTTGACTCAATTTTAAAGTTTTTCGTTGTTTGTATATTGTTTGAGCAATTTGAATTTTTAATCCCTCTTCTTCATATCTTTGCTTAAACTCTAAATTCGTCATTTGTTTTTGAAGATATTTGTCGGCGTTTATTAAATTTGGGTGAGAGTCTAAATTGTATTTTTTTATATTTTTCATAATTCTAGTTTAGATTTAAATTTAAGATATCTTTCTAGGGCAATCTCTAGTTCTTTTTGCGGTGTATTTTCACCTTCTCTTTTGGTAAATCCGTGAAGTACTATAATAGCATCTCTTATCCTTACTTTAATTATAACTCGATGTAAATTTTTACGCTCCTTAATTCTAATTTCCTCTAACGGGTATCCATGTAGCTTTCGAAAGGCTACGCCAATAAGCAATCCTTCATTTTCAATGATATGATCTAGATAATGATATATTCTAGTTGTGATTTTGTCAGGAATACATTGAAAAAACTCTTCAACAGGTGATCTCCCATTATCATCAATATAAAAATATTTATTCATATATTAATATTCTATACCCTATAGGGATTAACGTCAAGACTTACTATTTTTAAACAGGCGAACTTAGTTTGATTCCCGTTACCCATCAAATTAAAAAATAGTTATTACTAGTATATTTTTTAAATACCTCAAAAATCATGTTAGAATCGCATAAAAACTCATGAATAAACGAAAAACGCCCCTTGTAGGGACGCTTTTCCAGTCATGAGCGGGCAGTGGGACGTTATTGGAACTGAGATTGAGGCTAATATTACAAATACTTGACTTATTTTGTTCATATGGTATTATTATTTTTAATCACTTCAATATCAAATATTATTTTTTATGGCAGTGGTTTTTAGAAGATTGAAGGCTAAGTGTCTCGCTGTAAAGAATGAGACTTATAGCATATGCCCTTTAAAAAATCTACTTTTAGGAGGAAAGCGCATGGGAGCGATACCCAATAAAAATGATGCTTTAAAATGGCTTACTTTTTTACGAGAGGACAGCGGAAATGACTTTTACGGTAAGGTGAGAATTATCCGTGAAGGGCTCGCTAATGATCTTTCAAGTCTTTCTGAAATAGGCACGAGCGAAGATGAGTTGGCGCGCTTGGAAGAGACTTATCAATCAAAAGTTATTGGACAGTATATAAAATGCTTAACAGAAGGAACGTCTGACTATGCTCGCGTACTTCACAGGTTGTACTTTTTTTGTAGCATGCATGGTTTAAGTTTACATAACATGGGTTATAGTGAAGATTATCTAAGAAAATTAGAGATAGGTTGTTGCGAATTCACTGTAAGAAAATCTCTTAAGAGCTTAAGAGAAGGGTCTGTGACTTACGCTAATCATCTTAATTGTCTTCGTAAAGGCGTAAAAGATGCTGGTTTCTCTCTTGCTGATTTTGATATTGCTGAAAGTGGCTTAGAGGAATTGCGGTTAAAATGTTGTAAGATTGCTGCACATAGATGCATTGGATTGCTTCGAGGAGAGTCTACCACTTTTATTTATGAAGGTGTTGAGCTATTAGAAAAGTTGCGCCATGAAATTGAGGTGGGTGGTTTAACTTTGTCCGACGTTGGAACCAGCGAAGAAGAATTGGAAGGTTTTCGAATAGGCTATTATAAGACTGCTACACAAAAATGGCTCAGGCAGCTTAGAGAGGATGGTGAAGATTATGATCTTACTGGATATGAAGTCACTGAGTTACTCAAAAAATTGTATCATGAAATTAAAGTAGGTGGTTTAACTTTGTCTGACGCTGGAACTAGTCAAGGTGAGTTAGATGGTTTCCAAAAAAAGACTACTTGAGAATATATCCCCACTGAAATTAAGGTGGGGATTTTTTGCGCTTTAAGTAGTTTGTGATTATTGATTAGTGAAAAAAACTATACAGTTGCTTGTTTAAAAATATTCTTTAACAAAACTTTAATTTGATGTCCTGTGTGTAATAATGAAAATATCATTAATAAACATATAAGATGTCTCCATTGCAACTCAAAAACCAGTTAACAAGCTTTGTTTCTCAATTCGATGACGAAACATGCAATTTTCAAAAATGTGTCATTATTCATGATTATATGGATTTTGTGAACAAAACTAATCCATTGTACAAGTATATTGAAAAATCTGTTAATGCCTTACCAACCCAATTGGCTGTTGCTCTAAATAATAATGGGGCGATATACGAAGCTGAGCATTTTGAGACTGATTTGGAGTTCGTGGATAATGATTGGGTATATTACATATTTTTAAACAATATTTACGAGGCTTTGAAATATTTCAAGCATGCCCCTGATTTTCGTAAGACTGAACTTAAGACCAATATTGAAAAATCTTTTACTAAAAAGCACTCAAATCAGATATTTAAGATTGCTCTTGATGTTTTTAATGATAAGCTATTTGGGCTATTAAACCAAAGTGGATTCATGGACGGTAATAAGGCAAATTTTGTGAACGATGATTCTAAAGTTGATTACTCATATAATGAAGCCAGTCAAATTGGCGTTCTTGATATTTTGGAAAACAGGATTCAGTTTGAAAAAGACAGGGCTTTGATTGTTGATTTTTTCTACAAAGCCCAATCGCTTGAAAATGGCTTAAACTCTAAGACGTACAGAGAGTTTAATAAGAGGTATGGGATGAAAATGGATAGCAATACATTTCGTCAAAATGTGAGTGATATAAATAGAAGAGTTCAAAATGATTCAAACGAACTATTGAGCCAAATTATTGAAACGGAAATTAAGGATAAGGTAACTCAAATTAATCGGTATAAGTGGTCAGTAATGGTCTAAAAAATCTTAAAAACTAAACATCGGGGTTTGCTTCGGTGTTAATAACTTTTGTAAAAGTCCTAATATGGGGGCTTTTTTTGTGTGCGAACCCCTAAGTAACCCCGAAGTAAAAACGAATATCTGGAAACGCTCTAAAACTCTATCGTTAAAGATAGAGTTTTTATGTCCCATAAATTTAGCCAACAACTTAGGGGTGATTGTATTAATCATTTTCGTCTGAAATATGACCAAGATATTAGTCATGCTCAAGCAGATGAGTTCTTAAACTCATTGGCTGATTTTGTGGAAACTATGACTCTACCAGCTTTTAGAAGACAGGTTGAGTGTTCAACCTCAAAGGTCGTGTCGTCTAAGGCAAGTAATTAAATACTAATAAATTATTGAAGAATAAAAATATGATCAGTATCAAAGGACTTCTTCGAAAAGAAGAAGTTAAAACATATCCCAAAAAGGATGGCACGACAGGCACATCAAAAACCGTATATATTGAGCCAATTGGCGAGATTAGTTCAATAGCGGTTGGTATTCCTCCTGAAATGAAAGTCGGCAAACAGGGCGAGGTTGTAATTATTAATGGCCTTAGTCTATTTCCCTACATTTACGAGGATGGTAAACGCAAAAGGACTGAGTTATCTGTATATATTCCTAACACTAACTAAACATCATGGATTTTCTAATCGAGACAAAAATAGCAGGAGTAACAACTTTTTTGCTAACAGATAATGGATTGGAACTTATTAATTTTTGTGTCCAATTTTTAACTTTGTTTTTTTGTCTTGGTCTTGGGATTGGAATTGCCTTATTAATAATCACGATTTTTAAGTAATATGGTTGCTTTACTCACAAACATCACTACTGGTTTTGATCTTGGATTAACTGCAATTCTTGCAGTGCTGATCCTCATTTTAATTTTTTTAAGTCTAGCTAAGACAGAATAATATGTGCTCAGAAATGCTCCAATTAGCAAATTCTTGCTATACAGATAATTTTCCTTTGATTGTTGACGCAATCGAGAGGTCTATGATTCTTTGGGCATTCATGGGGTTCAAGGTCGGCGTATTATTGGTTTTTCTTAAAAAATTAAGATGAGTAAAAAATATGTTAGCAAAACTCAAGAACAAAATCTTTGGAGTGTGGGGTGTTGCAACCATGGCGTGTTTGACTTTCTTAGTTGGTCTTCCTGCTTTTGCGGCAGTTGACGCTGATGTGGCGTCAACGACTGGCATGGTGGTGGATACAATGAAAGAAAATATTATTGGCGTAATTACTGCCAATATCTCAAACATTGTAATCGTGGGTGTGATTATTTTCAGCATTTCCTTTGTGTACAAGTTAGCTCGTAAGTTTATGAGGTAGACGATGGGGAGGGCTAATCAAAAGATTAGCCCTCTCGCTAAAACTAATTAATTAAAAATTATTCAATGAAACAATTTAGAGTCGTAAATAAAATTAAAAATACTAAAAAGTATAAATGCTATACGAGGGATATGAGAATTGGTGATGTTAAGAGATATTTCAAAACACTCATTAATTCAAGAAGAAAAGCTAAGTGTAAAAGTGCTGATTATTGCTGGCGATGTGGAAGATTTTTAGCTCGAGATCGGATATTTGAAAAAGGCCAAAATTACATGGGCTTTAATTTATGCCCTGAGTGTTACGAGTACAAGACAAGTAGCAAAACAGAGAGTGTTCCTGATATCGAGGATATTAAAAGGTTTGGACTAAGCTTCAACTTCTAATTAAACAATTAAGAAAAACCACAAAACAATATGAATATTTATTTTAACAAAGAAGAGCAAAAGCTCCTAAAGTATTTCTTGCCACTCTACAAATCAGAGTTACTGAAATGTAAGCACAACAAAGGGCAACTTAATTATGTCCAGTTTAAAGAGTTGTTAGCCATTAATTCAATATTATATAAATTAAAAGATTCAAATGTTTATCCATTATTCTAAAATACACAAGGTTATAAAAAGAACTTTACCAGTACTATTATTTTGTCTTGTTTTCCTAATTGCCGGCAATGCCAAGGCAGTTGAAGAAAACTTTGACAGTTATAGTGCGGGTAATATAGATAGCAAGAGTGCGGATTGGACATATGATAGCGGTGGTCATCTGCAAGTCTATTCTGGACAATATGTTAGTTCACCAAACGGGTTAAGGCAAAATTCGCATTATAGCAATGGTGGCACTTTGTATAATCCAAGTGACATAGATGCCCTAGAATCTGTGAGTTTTAAATTCAAGTTCAATGACGCGAGTAAAACATATTTTCAACTCTATGGTCAGAATTCAGGCACTTACGACACTTCCATTTATTCAGAAGACTTATGGGCGTTGATTATTAGGCGAGGAACGCACAATCAATTTAATGGTGAAACTTTTGGGACAACTATATCAGATAATTCTTGGCATGATATTGAAATACAAGCTTCCAGTACACCACAATATTTTAGGGCTTGCGTTGATTCCGTGTGTTCAAGCTGGAAAGGCACGGGATTGACCGATGAGTGGGATTCGCTTGGGTTCAACGACGATTTTCATAACATGAGCTATGACCTTAGTTTTGACGATTTTAACTCATCTGCACCAACTCCTCCTTTTCTCATTACTAGCCCCGTTACGGATGAGATGGTGATTAATGATTCTTGGATTACTGTCACTGGAGCTTGTGCTACGAATGGATCTAATCGGGTTGGGGTAACCAACGATTGCTCAGGCTTTGATGATATTGATTATAATGTTGCCTGCGTTGACGGTACTTTCTCGACTCAGTTTTTTAAAACTGAGTCGTCGGATTGGGTGATTGCAAGAGAAGTGGATAGTGTATCAACTGATTGCGTGGATTATGACGAATTAATGGATGTGGTAGAGGTGGACGGGATAAGTCTAATTGATGGTTATCCTGAAGAATGGAGTTTTGACTATGACTATTACGATGATTATGACATTCAAATTAATTCTCCTGTTTTTGATACAGCTTTAACATTGCCTTTACTTGCAACAAGTACTGATATTAGTTACGGCTTTGTGTATCCTGAGCCACTATCTGCAAATCTGGTATTCAATGTTAAGCAATATGACGAAAATGGAAGTTTGCTTAATGGAGCGTATCACAATATTAATTTGAATACGATGTCTGACACCTCAGATTATTCACTAAATATGGTAGCTAGTTCGACCTCTGGACTACACTATGTAGTTCAACTGATTAACGATGGAGTGCTAAAAAGACAATATCCATTTGGGATTTATGTTTCTGATTATGAAGTAGTCGTTAATCCTAATGACTATGATTATCTTTTTCCGAGATTAGCTGAGGAGTTAAAAACAAAAGTAATTTTTAATTATTTCTTTGCCTTTTATGACAACTTTCAAGAACTATTTTCAGCAAGTTCTACTGCCAGTTCAACCGCCTTAGATATTTCGTTTAAGAGTGTGTCTGATAATGGAGAGTATGATTTGGATGTGCCGATATTTAAACCCTCTGAGTCAATAATTCAAACAATCATGCAAGATTTTAGACCTTATTTGGTGGCTTTCTTGTGGGTTGGTTTTGCAATTTATCTTTTTGTTCGAGTAGTACAAAAAGATGATGATATATAGTTTATGTTAAATTTTGCAGAAAGTTTTTTAATAATGGTGTTTTCCGTCTTACCTGAGGCTGATCCTGACAATAGTGTAATCCCGATGGTTAATAATGCCTTTGATACTATCTCACCATTACTTCAAAACTTAAATATAATATTCCCAATTACAACCCTTTTTTCAATTCTTATGCTGATTATTTTTGTTGAACTAAGTATATTCTTACTTGGCTTAGTAATGAAAGCGGCTGGGTTTTTTAGAGGGTAAGCAATTATGATAAACATCGTTACAGGAAAACCAGGCACAGGTAAAACCTACAATTTAGTGAGGTTGGCTTATGGTTTCATAGAAGAGGGTAAAGATGTTTATTCTAACTTTTATATTAATTTTGATAAATATGAACAAAAAAGACAAAAAACTTATGCTTATCGTATTCGTAATTTTCTTCGTATATTTGTTATTCGGTATTTGGGGATTAAGCTACGCCCCAAGAGGCTAGGTAAAATATATTTTTGGAAGCGAATTGATGAATTTGTAGATATTAAGGGTGGTGAGATATTAATTGATGAGTGCCAGATATATTTTAATTCAAGGGGCTGGAAAGATCTACCTCCAGAATTGCAGTATAAATTCCAACAACACAGAAAACATATCAAAAGAGATGAGAACGGTAAAATTATTGGACTAAATATTTGGGGAGCAGTTCAGAATGTTCGGCGGATTGATACGGTAATTCGAGAGTTAGTGAATAATGTGTTTATTTTGAAAAAAGTTGGGGTAGTATTTTTAGCTAAGCAGTACGATATCGAGGAGGTGGATAAGGAAAACAAGATTTGTTACTCAAGAGTGTTTTTTATGTTTGATAAGACACTTGCTAATTCGTATGACACTTTTCAAGAAATTACTGGGTTTGAAAACGATCACAAAAAAAGGCGGACTTAGAAATTCTAAACCCGCTAAAAAAAGTAACTTACTTTTTGTCTATAGTATCAGTTTTTGCTTTCGGAACTCTGATAATCTGTTTTCGGTGGAATAGGTTAACTGGGATCGAAATAGTAGCTATGACCTTTTCGTTTTCATCCTGTATATCCATTATGGAATTTGTCTTAATAGCCTTTTCTCCCTTTCGGACTGTGTATCCGTTCTTTAACCATTTTGGAAAAGTGTAGCAGGATAATCTGGGTTTGTAACGCTCAAGTGTTTCTTCTCCCCATCTCTCGATTATTTGAGAAACTACTTCGTTGTAGGATTTCTCTGAATTAGTCCATTTAGCGTGTGTTGTACGCATATATTTTATGTTTGCGGTTATTTTAAAAAAGAAGCCATAACACCGCAATTTAGCTATCGCCTCTATACGGGCTGTCACAGCGTCTGATAGCTTGCATGAGTCAATGTGGAGACTGCAGTACTACATTTACTCAGAATAAGCTGACGCTAAGATTTAAGACCAAGAGAGGCAAGAGATAGAAATAAAAAAAATAGTAATTTTAAAGCAATTTACATTTTCAATAGAAGTAATTTCACCTTTAAATATTAAAAGGCTTATCGCCCCACCCGCCCCCTGTCGGGCTGGGGTGGGGCGTTTAAGCCTTTATTAAAGAGAATTGGTAATAGTAAATACAATTTTTACAATCACAAAGTGGTAATACGCCAACTTGATTATGTATACATGTCTATCATTAAGAAATATATAAAACATTAAACATTAGCAATTAACACTAAATAAATAATTATCTAAAAAAATAAAAAATATTATGGAACAAAAATATAATTTTAAATTAATACAATCTGGTAATCATGTTGAAGTTTATCGGTATTTGGACAAGGAGATTAAGATAGGCTTTAAAAGACCACTTCGACGTTTGAAGTTAGGTGAGAAATTTACAAAAAAGGAAACACAACAAATTAAAGACGCTTTGGGACAATATGATTTTTATGATTACAAGATGGCTCAAGGGAAGCATTTAGTTGAGGATATTGAACCTAATTTGTTTAATTACCAACAGCTTGCCAAAGAGGAAGAAGAGGAAAAGAAGCGAAAAGCTATATCATCTCTTTCTAGGACTCGTAATGAGATGAGGCGACTAATAAATGCTAATACTGATTTAACAACTTTTCTGACACTGACTTTTGCCAAAAGTACACCATTTGTAAAAACCGCTAATTATCAATTTAATCAATTTTGCAAGAGAATGGCTAAGGCGTTTGAGGTCTACAAATATATAGCTGTAATTGAGTTTCAAAGTGATCGTGATTTTCATGGAAAGATAAAGGTTGAACGTGGTTCAGTTCATTATCATGTTTTATGTAATTTTGAGATACCCTCCAAGATGGATAAAAAGACAAGATTTAAGCTTGAAAGAGATTTTGCGGTAAAGCATTGGCGAAACGGGTTTGTAACAATAAAAGAAGTTGAACACGTTGATAATATGGGGGCATATTTTTGTAAGTATTTGAGTAAAGATATGTTTGACGAGCGGATGTTTAAAAAGAAGAAGTATTTCTGCTCTCAGAATTTAAACAGACCTGTTAAATTAGTGGGCGATGAAGCCAAAGCTCACTTTAAAATGAAGATTGGGGATATTAAACCAGACTTTGAAAAAGAGTTTAATTCTAAGTGGATAGGGCATGTTGGTTACGGTGTCTACAAAATACCTGAAGCAGTTATTGTTCCTGCTGAAAGCGCAAAATAATACATTCTATTGATTTTTAAGTCCAATATGTTAATATCAAAATACAAATATAAACAATTTAATATTAATAGTAGCCTAAACCTTAAAATTCTTGAGGCATGGTGAACAAACCCACATACATAAAGACGGTCTTCTGATCGGTACTATGTATGTGGTCGTGTCCGAAAGGGCATGGGGCATGAGCAATTGTGTCCGCCATCAGGAGACCTTTTTTGTTACCAAAATATTGGCTCAATTAAGGCTCTTTAAAAAAATATGAACAAAACAAGAGCGAACAAAATAAATAGGCCAATAAAAGACAAAAACTACTTTAAAGATATGGCTAAGATGTTAAGGGCTAATGGTGAGCAGGCTGAGCATAACGGTAAATCTAGTTTGCGTATTGGGAAGTTGTTAAAACGCTTTGCTGATGATTTTATGTGGGTAAACGAAAATGAGAAAAATAAGAAATAATGTAAAAAATGATACAAGAACACTCTAAAATTAAATACTTTTTGTATTGTCGAAAATCCACTGAGGATAAAGAAAGGCAGGTATTGTCTTTGGACTCAGAAACTAATGAAATGAAGCGATTGGCTGATAATCTAGGCTTGGATATTGTTAAGGTAATAACTGAAAGTAAAAGTGCTAAAAAACCTGATAATCGACCTCAGTTTAATGAAATGGTTGATGTTTTGAAGAGTAAAAAAGACCATGATAATTATGGAATTCTATGCTGGAAAATTGATCGATTATCTCGTAATCCAATTGATAGTGCGACAATTCAGTGGTTACTTCAAATTGGTAAATTACAAGTTATTCAAACAATGGATAAGCAGTATTTGCCGAGTGATAATGTATTGATGTTTAGCGTCGAGTCTGGAATGGCTAATCAGTATATTTTAGATTTGTCAAAAAATGTAAAAAGGGGGAATAATACAAAGTTAGAAATGGGTGGCTGGCCTGGTAAAGCTCCGCTGGGTTATTTAAATGATATTGCGACAAAATCAATAATAGTCGATAAAAATACAAAACATTATGTCCAAAAAGTTTTTGATCTATATGCTAATCAGAATAAGGGGCTAAGAGAAATTGAGAAAACGTTATTTGAGGATGGATTAAGAACAAGAGCGGGTCGCAAAGTTTACGTTAGCACGTACCACAGAACACTTATGAAGCCTTTTTATTGTGGAATAATGGTAAGAGGTGGAAAAAGTTATTTGGGCAAGCACGAACCTTTAATTACAAAGGAGTTGTACGATAAAGCTCAAAGAGTAATGGCGGACAGGAATAAGCCAAAAAGAAGAACGCATTATTTTGCATTTAGAGGAATAATGAAGTGTAATATTTGTGGCTGTGTTTTAACTGGAGAAACGGTTACTAAGAAAATTAAGACAACAGGGGAGATTAAAACCTATAATTATTACCGATGCACAAATGGAAAACAAAATTGCGAGGCTCATAAGAAGTATTTGAGTGAGAATAAGGTGGTTGAGGTGACTACTGAATTATTTAAAATGTTTAGTTTTGATGAAGATGATATTGAATTAGCTTATAGGGCTAAAAAAGAGAAATACAAAAACGATGAGAATTACCATCTAATAAAAAGAGATAATATTATCCTGCAAATTAGCAAAAATAAGCAAAAACAAAATAAGTTACTGGATAGCTATTTGGCTGAGCTGATATCGCAAGTTGTTTATGAAAGTAAGACCCAAGAACTTAAAAAAGATGAGTTAATTTTAGAAAATCAATTAAGGAATGTTAAAAAAGATGACAACGGCTTTGCAACTTTGGAACTGGTAAAAAACTCTCTAAAAACCGCATGCCTAGCTGGTAATAGCTTTAAGGAGCTTAAAGAAACAGAGAAAGAGAAAGTCTTAAATAAACTACTTTGGAACTGCAAAATTGAAAGCCAAGAAATAGCTAGCTTTACACTAAAAAGTCCTTATTCCTTAATGCAAAAATCACCCAAAAAGGGTGATTTTCACGGATGGAGCGGGTAAGGGGAATCGAACCCATTTACCCCTGAATTAGATAGGGTAGCAATAATCAACTAATACTTGAATTAACCGCTAAAACTAAACAAGATTTAGCTTTTCTTTTGATTCAGGTTCAATCAAATGTAGTCACATATAATCAATTTATGGGTAGTATATGGTCAACAGTTGTTGGCTCGGGCAATATAGGTTGGATAAAAAAAATGTATTTTGAGGAAATGAAAAACGGTAGCTTTTGCTACCGCTTGTGTTAACTCATGAAATCAATGTCTATGCGTTCTTTTGCAAATTCTGCTATATTTTTGCATTCTGCAAAATTTGGGCTAAAATAATAGTCGTACGCATAACTTAATTCAGATTCTTTGTCTGCTTGAATTGGTATTCTTTCTCTAAAAATTTCATTAATTCTATAACCTATTCTTACAAATTCAATGTGATCATATCTTTTTTTGCCGTGTGGTGGATTTTTATCAGCTTCAGATACATCTTGCCTCATTCTTTCTCTACTTGCTTTATATTTTTCTTTTCCTTTATTGATAATTTCTCTTGTCCGCTTGTCCATTCTGCACGTTTTTTTGTTGTCTGGAGTTTCCATGAGCATATATCTTCTCCTATTGTTTAAAAAGATCTCTATATATGTATAGTATATAATATTATCTTTTTAAAGTCAATGATTTAAATGTGTTAGTTAAGTGATTTTGAGTTTTCATCTAGTCCCTCTTTAAGGGTTGAGCCAATATATCGTTCTAGGCCAATAATTTGATTGGGTCTGAGCTTGAATTTTCTGCTGGCTTTCATTATATATTCTTGGGTTATTTTTATGCTTTCCGTTTCTCTAATTGTTTGCTTTTGTACTACTTCCTCTGAATACGTTACTTCATCAAAACGATTTTCTTGGTTGGGCCTTACCTTAAAGTCACCATCTTTCTTTTCTGCTAATTCTATTAATTCTCCTTGTTCGCTGGCATCGTATAATAAGTAATATTCAACATTATTGTTGTTTTCAGCTAAGTTTGTAACAGCTTGTCTATTATTTCTAACTCCTTCAAATCCATCTGAAACTACTTTGAGATTCGGTCTTGGTTCATAAATGTCTCTTCCAAGGACTCTAATGCAGGATAGTTCAAGGGATGATTCAATGTCAAGAATTTTAACTTTTCTGCCTGTTGATTCGGCAATTTGGTTCATGAGTTCAACACTGCCCTGGCTAGCAAATCTCTGATCCATAACTAATGATAGTCTGTAGTCTTTGATTAGCTCTTGAGTTGCTTCTTTATTAAGTATTGAACTTTCGTTATGGCATTGAGAAGAGTTAATTGCTGGTTTGTCATCAACTAGCTCTAGATTTTGAAGCAAGTTTTTGTAGTTGTCGGGATTGGCTGCACCTGTGGGGTTGCCATTTTTGTCTAGTATTTTACTAAATAGCGGATTTTTCCTAAGTGAAGTTGATTTGCCAACTGCAGTATTGCCTCTAAGTATTATTATCGTTGGTTCTTTTTCGCCGTATCGTTCTGACAATGCTCTTGCTTCTTCTATTCCAATAGTTTTTAAAGCTCTGTGAACCACTTTCCTTTCTTCAATCCATTTTCTTTTTTTGCCATCGCGTGCTGTGAAGTGAAATTCTTGAGTGTCTGGGGTGAGAATTGCAATTGAGTATGCCGCATCAGTGTCAATTTGCCCTTGGCTTCGTTCTATTATCTCTCTTCTAAGTAAATAGCTATTACCTCCAAAGTGCTCACCATGCTCTTCTATATATTCATGCATTCTAAGTGTTTCTTCTTGACTAGCACAAGAAAATTCTTCTAATTTGCCTTGGGTATTAATTACTAAAAGAGTATCTTGGCAAGTTTCTACTAAGGTTCCTGCTAGGTGTATTATCTCATTTGAGTTAATGCGTTTATTGAACATGTTTATTAGTTCAGTTATACCAGAGACTTCGCTTAGTTCAGTTAAAATTCTATCAACGTCTGATAGTTGTATTTTTGTTCGTATCCTTATTTCTTCTAATACTTGTCTTTTTTCTTCAAGTTCTCTTTCTAGTTCTTCTTTTTTGATAGCTTCTTTTTCTTCTTCACTTATTTCAGTTTTTTGTTGTTCCTTTTTTGTTTCTGGTTGATTTTTTTTTCTTGACTTGTTGTTCAGGGTTATTGATTCAAGTGACATGTTTCTCGATTGTTTAATGATTATAGTTTATTAACAATTATTTTAGCATGGTGAGTGTTTTTGTGAAAATTCGTGAGAGAAAAGTTTTATAAATGAGAGTATTAGTGGACTAGCTAGGCGATGTTTTCTTAAGTGTATTGGTTTTGTGTGATAGTTGTTGAGTAGATGTGAGAATGTAGAATGCTTACTGATGCATATATTGAATAAGTTCACTTATATTTGACTTTTTTAATATAATATGTATAATATAGAGTAGTGATCTTTACAATCAGCTAAGGAGGTTATTCGTGAATACAGAATTAATAAAACCCGTTGACGGTCTTTTGCGCAGCTGGGAGGATTTAAATTTAGTTGCTAATTACTTGGTTCGCTCTCATGATAAATTAAGAAAGCCATTACCATATAGAATGGAAGGCCCCGTTAAGTATTGGCATGAGTTAAGGTCATATCTTCTTTATTCTCATGGCTCTAAGGATTTTGACACCGAGCGGTTTGTTTCTAAGCAGAAGTTACCAATGAGTGGTGTTCTAGCCACACTTCCATATGTTTTATATAAATGGATGCGTGAGTCAAGGAGAGTATTTCATCTTAGTGATGACTTGCAAAATCTCTTAAGCGCTATATCTCTAAATAATGTTGAGTGGCAAGATATATTATTCCCATTCGATACTTTTCTTGTTACTTTTGATGAGCCCATTAGTATTAAAACTAAGGAATTTGAAATAACGTTCAGCTGTGTTTTTGTTTGTGCGATGAAAAAAGGTGAGCTAGATGGACTAAACGGAAAAAATTATTTGCAATTTAGAATCATCGATCAAAGGCAGGGTTATTTAATTCCTGGACGCATTAAAAAGTCTGTCAAGCAAGCATTAGACAATGATAATTGGGAGAGAGCATCTACTTTAATGGAGCGCGAGTATAGAAAAATTACTAGAAAGGGGAAGTCTGGAGACTCTGTCTTTACCCTAGAGGTGGATAATCTTAGAAATAAGAAAGTTTCAGCGTCAGTTAGGTTGTTGTTAGAGTCGCAATGGGGACATAAAATTGAGGATCATAATAATAGAGAGGAGGGTTTCGAATTTGTAGAAGAAGATATACAAGTTTGGGATAGGGTTATTAAAATTGCTCTTGGTTTATGTTTGTATCTAAAGACTCTTCCAACTAAAACGTCTCATAAAACTCAGTGGACACAAATTATCAAAAAAGGGTTAATTGATAAAAAAGCGATTACTCGTGAAGCTCAGGTTTGTACTGTCACAAGTATGCATAAATTATCAGCGGACGAACAGGAGGCAGTTAATTCTATAAATAAAAGAAAAGGCAGTGGCTTTGAAAAATGTGCGCATTATCGTCGTGGGCACTGGCGTCGTTCACCTAACTCGAAAACAGACGCTCCAAAATGTATAATGGTTCGTCCAACACTCGTTAGGGCTGATAGATTGCCTAAAGGTGCTGTTCCAGGTGGTGCAAAAACAATAGTGTAAAATCAAATATAAAGAGTAAATGATCGAAAGGTTATTTGCTCTATTTTTTTTAGTATAAAAGTTGTTCAAAATAGTCACTAAGATTATTATTTCTCGAGTATTGATATAATTCTCCTGTATACTCTCTGATCATCCATAGGTTTTCATTCACTTTTTTTAACTCTAGGTAAATAAGGAATAATAGTATCGCTATGAAAATGGTAGTTATATTTGTTGCGTTGGTGTGCATATTTTATTGATTACGAATGGTTTTATAAATGATAAATATTATGTAGAGTCCAAATGTGCCATTTAGAACTGTATCGTCCTTATCTAGTTCATAATAAGATAAAATGAATGATATAAGCATGATAATGCAAATAAATAAGGCATATTTTTTGTAAGTATCTGGTTTCACTTTCTTTAAATTTGAAATTAAAAACATATTGAATTATTTATTATATTTTTTTAATATTTTTACTAGTTTATTTAACGATTTCTTGTAGGATTTAGCCAGGATTAAGTTGTGCCTACGACTTATGTCAGTGGCTTCTTTGTTCAATTTATCTTCTAATTCAAAATACTTATCTAGCTTTTTGAGTGATTTAGACATTTGAGGCGAGCGATTATAATTCTTCTCCATTTGACCATTTTTGAAACTCCATCATATTAAATATGTGAATTAGTTTTTCGTCTACTTGGCCTCTTAACCACTTTTCTGCCCCTTTTTTGTAACCACCACCATCAAGTACTACTATGGTTGAGTCTGGATATTGTTTTTTTATGTTTAACACTAAAAAAGGAAACTTCTCATCCACTGATCCAGTGCTTTGTTGCCATTTAGATTCAATTATTAAGCAATTGGGATGTTTGGTGGGGTGGTAGAGTATAAAGTCACAGTATAATTGTGTATCATAAACACTTCTTGCTATTGGATATTGAATAGTGAAAACAGGTTGCTCTAAATATCTAGTGGCTTCAAAATTTTTTTTATCTACAAATTGATAGTCCTTGCGTTCTAGTGTGCTGTAAATTATTTGTTCCAAAGCGTTACCGGTAAAATTAGCTCGTGTTCCTTGTTTCATATTTTTAATAATTAGTAATTAATAGTTCGCTTACCTTGCCACGCTCTCCAGGTTTACAATTAATATACCTAGGAGCAAAGACTTCGTGGTGATTAAAATACTTAGCTTTG
>JADHVC010000002.1 GCA_016784175.1 Patescibacteria group bacterium
CGAAGTAAAGATGTATTTAATGTTGTTGTAACAAAAAACAATACTATTGTCAATGAACGAAGGGTTAGTGGTACTACAAAGAGTGATTTTGATATTACCGAGTCGGGTTACTATATCGCAAGAGTATCGAGTGTGGATGAAGCTGGTAATGTTATTGGTAGTGTAAAAACTACGAGTTTAATTGCAGTATTATTACAACCAAGCATAAATGAAAATGACTATTTGTTATATGGTGTGCCAAAACAGTTCGGAAATTACAATACAATAATTACGGCGACTGATGAATTCGACGCAAAGACAGAGAGCTCTTTAGCTCTAAATGTGGCTGCTGTTTGTGGTGATGGAATAATGCAAGCTTCAAACAGTGAAGTATGTGATGGTGCTGATGGTTTGGATGGTCAGAGTTGCCTTGGTGTTAATAATAATGTTTTGTGTGATTCTACTTGTTCTGCTATGTATTGTAGTAATGGTGGGGTTGTGTATGCAGGTATGTGTGGAGACGCAGTTCGTCAAGGACCAGAGATTTGTGAATCTGGAGAAACGAGTGTTTGCAATACTTTGACAGATTATGCAGGAACAAAATTGTGTGCGGCGGGATGTGCTGCTTGGTCAAATGAATGTACTAGCGCATTATTTTGCGGAGACCGTATTGTTAATGGAACCGAACAGTGCGAAGCACCAGGCAATGGAACAGGTCCTAATAATCAATATGCTTGTACGAATTGTCGATGGACTGGCGGTTACTGTGGTGATAGTGTTGGGCAAGGAGCGGAAATTTGCGATGGTAGTGACCTAAAAGGCGGAACTTGCGCTTCGCAAGGTTTTAAGATGGGAACCTTAGCTTGTAATTCTGATTGTAAAACGTTTAATACCAGTGCTTGTATAAATACAGCCACCCTTACGGGTAATGTAAAAGCAGTTAAAACTGGTGCTAATATCGCCGGTGCTACCATTACTGTTGCAGGCAAAACTGCTACAACTGACGCTGCTGGTAATTTTAGTATCACAGATCTTCAAACTAACGCTACTTATACTGCTACAATAGTTGCAAATGGGTTTGCGAATAATACCAGCTATTCGTTCAATTTTACTGGGGCAACAAATATCGAGCCATATCTATTCCCTGCTGGCTGGCCTGGTGGTGTTCTTGCAGTTGTTACTCGTTGGAATGGCAAGCCAACTGACTTGGACCTTTACATGGCAAAAGATACAAATGAATCCATTAGTCTACCTTATAATACAGCTACAGCTGGGGGTGTACAGGCAAGTTATAATACTGTACCTAAAGGTGGAATGGTCAGTAATGGCGATATGTATAGCAGTGTTGGTCAAGAAATGATTACTATTACGGCGGTTGACACTTCAAAAATATATCATGCTTACGCTAAGGATGCCAGTTCTCTTCAGGGCTATGATGCTAATGTGAGAGCGCTAGTTTTTGATGGCACTGGTCGTCTAATAAAGACATTGAATGGTGCGTCTCAACCAACTAGTAAATATTGGAATCCATTTAAAATAACCTTTACATCTGCAACGAACTTTACAGTTACCGATGTTAATACTTATTCAAATTAATAGCTTCTGTTAAAGTAACTAATTTATTTCAATTCAAGCATAAAAAATTATGACTATCCCTCACTACTATATTAAATTTATTGCATTCTTTGGTTGTCTATTTCTTCTCTCTATTTTGTTTTTTGTGTTTAATCGTGGTGCTAACGATGGTGTAAAGACCGTTCAGGTAAAAAATGAAGGTGCATTAACCGAAACTGCCCAAGAGAATAGTAAAAATGTTACAGTTGAGGTAAAAAATGAAGGTGCATTAACCGAAACTGCCCAAGAGAATAGTAATAATATTGTTGGAAAAAGTGAGCAAGATGTAAGCCCAGTGGTTGTAGATGAAGTTGTTACCATAAATATTGAAACTATTAAATCAGAAGAAAATGACTATTTAACTGACGCTGAAAAAGAGGGTCTTGGTATTCGAAAAACAGTAATAGTAAAAGCATTAGAGCGTGATACTAATGGTCGTGTTTTGTCTTTTAAGATAGAAAAAGACCCTTTATTTATTGACTCCGATGAAGATGGTCTGTCAGACTCAGAAGAGGAAAATGAATTTGGTACCGATAAAAATAACTATGACACAGATGGTGATAATGCCTCCGACGGTGACGAAGTTATGAATGGCACTAATCCTCTTGTAAACGAAAATCTTCTAGACTCTGATAACGACGGTCTTACTGATGCGCAAGAAATGGGTAAATACAAAACTGATAAAAATAATGCCGATACAGACGGAGACGGTTACTCCGATGGCGATGAAATAAATGCTGGGTTTAATCCATTGGGCGAGGGTAAGTTATAAGCGAAAAAGTGATGCAGATATAGTGAGCAGTTACTTATAAAAGAAATAAAGATAAATTGTTTTAAAATAAATTAATAATAAAAAAATCACTAACAATTTCGTTGGTGATTTTATTTTTGTAACTTTACTTAAGCGTTAATTTTTTGATATTTTAGTAGTTCCCTAGGAGCTATTTTTTTAGTATAATATATGTATAATCTATTCAAATATATTAATGGTGGAAATTATACAAAAATATCTCACACTACCTCAAGAAATTCGGGCTAAACTAGCTAGTCCGGAAATTTTAAGCGTTGTGGAAAAATTAGAAGGTAAGTATGAACGAAAACTTTCCCAAGTAATAATGAGAGTGATGATAAAAGAATTAGAAGTCTCTGAGCTTGTTGATCAGTTTGTTTATATCCACAAACTAGAGAGAGGCTTAGCAGAAGAATTAGTAGCAGATTTGAAAAAAAATATTTTTTGCCTGGTGCACGAATACATTAACTGGGATGATCCCATGTGCAGTGTCTTAAATGAAAACAAACAATTAGTTAGTGCTATACAGCCAGAGAATAACCAGGAAATAGAAGCTAAGATCGAAAGTATTTTAAATCAGGCTAATTTAAGTTTCGCATCTTCTGTGCTTAATGCAAGGATGCGCGACATTATAAAGACAAATTTAATTGGAGTGCGTGATTGTATAGCAACGAAAGAAACTCTAATGAAGTCTATAAAAAGTGGGGGTCTAGGTTTGAGCGAAGAAAGTGTTGAAAAAATAATAAAAAATTTAAAATGTGAGGTTAAAGCAGTTCAGGCACAAGCTCAAGAAATTAAAGACAATATTATAAAAGCTCAAGAGAAAGTTTCGGTCAAGCCATTACAAAGAGATGTCGAATATAATTTTACACAATTTACTAAACCAGCAAATGTAGGCGTCTTTGATGTTCCAAAGTCTGTTGCCAAACCAAGGCAAAGGGTTCCTGTGATAGAAGAGCCAACCACTGCATCTCAAAAGAAGGCCAAGGCAGTACTAGAGGCATATGGCACATTGGGTACGAGTGCGAGTAAGCAAGAGCGACCAAAGAAAGAAGGTTTTTTTAGAAGCTTAATGTCAATCATGCCTAGCAAAAAAGACCAAGAAAGAGTTCAAGAGATCGAAAGGCAAAGGCGAACTCAAAGTAAATATAGGGTTGTTACGCCAAGTAATTTAGCTCAAGTTAGTCAAGTTACTTCTGACGGAAAAGTAAAAATGGAAGATATTCGCTATATCCCACGCACTATGGGCCCAATCGACGAGATTGCCAGCTTTAATTTAGTTGACTTAAGGCGTTTGCACAATAATCCACAAACAGCTATAATAAAGATAAGAGAAAAGATAAATTTAATTGGTGAAGAGGGTATCTTAAGAAGGCAGGAAGCCAAACATGCTTGGCGATCAAGCCCTACAAACAGAACCTATCTAGAGATCGGTCAACTTTGTATTAAGGAAGGCAAAACAGTTGATGAAGTAATTGAATCTCTTAAGGATGCTGGAAAGAATTATTTAAATATTGATGAGTTCAATGCCATTTCAGAGCTAAATAATCAACTAAGATATGATTAAAATAAAGGCATGAGAAAGTTTACCGTACCACAATTTATCGATATAGAAGACAAAATACTTGGTCCATTAACAGTGAGGCAATTTTTGATAATGTTAGTGTGTTTTATGGTTCTCTTTATCTACTATAAGGTTTTTGATTTTACTTTATTTGTTGTGGCTGGATTACCAACATTCGGAGTCTTTGGAGTTCTGGCTTTTACTAAAGTTAACGGAAGACCATTCCATTATTTTATACTTAATTTAATTCAGACCGCAAAAAAACCAGGGCTTAGGGTGTGGAGCAATGCCGACATAGATAATTTATCCGAAATCGAAGAATTTGTAAAAGAAGAGCTAGACTACATTCCAATATCTGCTACGCCAGTAAGTTCTTCAAGATTAACCGAATTGTCACTGGTGGTAGATACTACTGGAACATATAAAGGTAAAGCATAAATATAAAATTATTACGACATGGCAAAACCAAAGCCTGACAATTTAGCTAGCAATAAGATCAGAACTGCTACTCAAAAGTATTTAGATATTACTGAAATAAAAGAAGATACAGTAATTTT
Source organism: Patescibacteria group bacterium (assembly GCA_016784175.1). Taxonomy (GTDB): domain Bacteria; phylum Patescibacteriota; class Patescibacteriia; order Patescibacteriales; family BS150m-G62; genus BS150m-G62. The sequence continues at coordinate 4,505 of JADHVC010000002.1, forward strand.
ACGAGATGGAGGTATGCGAGCAGTTATGCTGGTTTCGAGTATAAATTTTGCCTTAAAGAGTGAGGATGAACAAGAAGCCCTTGTGTCTGGGTATATTAGTTTTTTAAATACCCTTGATTTTCCTTTGCAGATTGTAATTCAGTCTCGCGAACTTGATATGGATTCCTATATTAAAGAACTTCGAGAAAAAGAAAGGGAGCAAACAAACGAACTACTCAAAATGCAAATGCATGAACATACAGCTTACATCGAAGAACTTATCTCGATTGGAAGGATCATGAATAAAAGGTTTTATGTGGTTGTGCCGTATCATCCAGGGTCAGACTTGCATAAAAGCTTTTTTTCTTCACTAGCTGATGCATTTAAGCCAGCCGTTTTAATCAGGATTAAAGAAAAAGTTTTTTGGAAGAAAAGAGATGAGCTAACAAAACGAGTTGTTAGAGTTAAATCTGGTCTATCGTCTGTTGGTTTAACGGCTGTTGATTTAGATACTCAAGCATTAATTGAGCTTTATTATAATAGTTATAATCCTGTTACGTCTGCAAGAGAAAAAATGACTAATGTCCAAGATTTAAGAGTGATAACTTGATATATTTCATGAATAAAAAAAATGATTGATCCATTTAAATTTCAACAACAAGAAGCAGAAATTGCCGAGAAAAAAAAGTTGGTCGCAATAAAAGACGAAAAGCAAGTCGCACAAGCTGTTGAGTCAACGGAAGAACTTGTAGAAGAGGAAAAGACCTATCGGAGGGGCGCTATCTCTATTCGAGATTTAATTGCCCCAGCTAGCATAAAAATAATGCCTGACTATTTACGGTTGGGGTCTAAATACGTGAGAACTATTTTTGTGGTTAATTATCCGCGTTATATTAGTGTTGGTTGGTTTACGCCGATTGTTAATTTAAACCAGACCTTTGATATTGCCATGTACTTTTACCCAATAAAAAGTTCTGTAATATTAGACCAACTGAAGAAAAAGGCCGGAGCAATGGAGGCTCAAATTCTAGCTGATGCGGAAAAAGGTGCAGCTCGTGATCCGCTTAGAGAAACCGCACTCCGCGATATTGAAGAATTACGCGATAATCTTACCCAGGGAACAGAAAAGTTTTTTCAATTTGGGCTTTATGTAACAATATATACCGAGTCAGAAGACGAGTTAGACAAGCTTTCAGATGAAATAGAAAGCCTATTTGGATCTCGTTTAGTTTATTCAAAAAAGGTGTTTTATCAATCTGAACAGGGTTTTAACTCTACTCTTCCACTTAGCAATGATGAGCTATATATAGTATTTAACATGAATTCATCGCCGGTTGCGTCTTCTTTTCCTTTTATGTCCTGTGACCTAACAAGCGACCACGGTGTGCTTTACGGTGTAAATAGACACAATAATAGTTTGATAATTTTTGATAGGTTTAGTTTGCAAAATGCTAATACTGTTGTGTTTGCTACATCTGGTGCTGGTAAAAGTTATGCTATCAAATTGGAAGTACTAAGAAGTTTAATGTTAGGAACAGATGTAATAATTATTGATCCAGAGTACGAATATAAACACTTGTCCGATGCAGTTGGTGGTACATATATTAATATTTCATTAGCTAGTGAAAGCAAGCTTAATCCTTTTGATTTACCTCGAGCTATCGGTGAGGAAGCTAAAGCAGAAGACATCATTAGAAGTGCCGTCATTACAATTAAAGGTCTAATAAAATTGATGGTTGGATCATTAACTTACGAAGAAGATTCAATAGTTGATAGAGCATTATTAGAAACTTATGCAAAAAAAGATATTACTCCCGAGAGCGATCTAACTAAAGTCGAAGTTCCAATTATGCAAGATTTTTATGATCTTTTAGACGGCATGGAAGGTGGATCAAATATTGCATTAAGATTATCAAAATACACAGAGGGTACATTTGCTGGGTTAATTAATAATCCCACCAATGTTGAAATGGACAATCAGCTTGTATCTTTTTCAGTAAGAGACTTAGAAGACGAATTAAGACCAATTGGAATATATACAATTGTAAACTATATCTGGAATGTAGTAAGGTCGGAAAGGAAAAAACGTATTCTTGTGATTGATGAGGCATGGTGGTTAATGCAAAGTGAAGATTCTGCTAAGTTTGTTTTTGCTTTAGTGAAGCGATGCAGAAAATATTATTTAGGTGTAACAACTATAACTCAAGATGTAAACGATTTTTTAACTTCCCCTTATGGTAAGGCGATTGTAACGAACTCAAGTTTACAAATATTATTAAAACAATCTCCAGCTGCTATCGATCTAATCCAAAAAACATTCATGCTAACAGATGGTGAGAAATACTTATTGTTAGAGTGTGGTATAGGTGAAGGAATATTCTTTGCAGGTAATAAGCATGCTGCTATCAAGATCGTGGCTTCTTATACAGAAGATCAACTCATCACTTCTGATCCTGGGCAATTAATGGCGATAGAGGGAGAAAAGAAGGAATTCGAAGAACATCAAAAGCAACTAAGGGGGGAAGCTGGTGAAGAGGGTGCGCCTGGTGTTGAGGACCTAGATATATAATATAATAAATATAAAAGTGAAGTTTTGTGTTTTATGCCTAGAAATTTAATCGCATTAATAATTATAATAGTTGGTTTTTTGATGATTATTGGGATCAGTATTTTTATATACCAAGCTTCTAAGAGTCAACCAGATCAAGCGGTTACTGTAACCATTCCAAAAGAAGTTGCAGAAAAAGTTGCCACCGATACTCCGGTAGAATCTATCACAGCGAAAAAAAAATCGGTTGTAATTGAACAAAAAAAACAGCCCGAAGTTGTTGAAAAAAGCAGTGATGAAGAAGCTTTAGAGCGAATAGCTGGTAGTTTTATTGAGCGCTACGGAACACAATCAACAGCATCAAATTACTCAAATTTAGAAGATTCTCTTGTGTATATGAGTGAAAAAATGAAAACGGAAACAAAAAACGAGCTTATTCAATTAAGGGCGGGTGGTGATGATATTAACGATTATCAAGGAATGACAACAAGAGCTGTCTCAAAAAAAATTATCGAATACGATAAAGAAAATGGAAGCGCAAAGGTGACAATTGGGACGATTAGAGCAAAGCTAAATGGGGATGTTCAGGATTTATCCAGAAAAAAACAGAATGTTGAAGTGCGTTTCGTGAAAGAATCTGGTACATGGAAGGTTGATGGTGTTGTTTGGGCAAAATAATCGCAAGACTTAAATAAAAGTAACATTAAATAATTATGCAAAAGCGATATAAATTTGAAGGGGCAAGAAATATAAACTATTTATTTATTGCACAACTAATTTTGCTTGCGGTTATCACTTTTGTTTCTTCTAGGGTTATTATAAACAATGCTTTAGCTGATGAGGTTAATTTAGCAGAAAAGCTTAGCGGGCAAATATTAATTAATACAGAAAATGATGGCGAGCTTTGGTATGTAGATCCTACCACAAACAAAAGATTGTACCTAGATAGCGCTGATTTTGCCTATACTCTTTTAAGATCACGGGCAATTAGCACAAGTGCTCAGTCCATTAACGGATTACCAATGGGTCTTCTAAATGTAACTGATACTGATACAGATAGTGATGGTATTAGTGATAGGCTTGAAAAGATAATTGGTGGTAATGTTTACAGTGTTGATACTGACAATGATGGATTTGATGATAAAAATGAGGTATTAAGTAATTACAATTTAAATGGGAGCGGAAAGAAGATGTTAGATAGTACTTTAATCGACAGCTTTCGAGGATATTTTATTTTGAATGTAGATGATAGTGATTCTGTTTGGTATATAAGTCCACGAGATTCTCGCAGGTACTTTATTGGGGGTCCGCTAGATTTTAGCGCTGTTGTTAAGCAATTAGCTATTGGTATTAATCTTCAAGATCTAGGCGAAATTGAGAGTGAGGAATAGTTTAATGAAGATGACGGAAGGGTGGTCGGTAATAAAAATTAAAAACTTCATTCTCGACTTGCTTTTCCCGATAGAATGTTTTGGTTGTGGGAAAGAAGATATTTGGTTGTGCAAGCAATGTCACAAAAAAATAGCCTTCAATATAGATCAAAGTTGCTTAAAGTGTGGCGATGCTAACAATTTTGGTGAATTTTGTAAAAATTGTAAAAAGGATTCTTTTTTAGATGGTGTTCTAGTAGCTAGTTTTTATAAAGATGAAATTACAAAAAATTTAATTAAAAGCTTGAAATATTATTTTGCCAAAGACATCGCAAAAATATTAGGCGAATTTATAAATCTTTTTTTAAGAAACCAGTTGAATAAAGCTTGGCTAATCAAGCAAAGTAAAGATATTCCGCAATTCTTTAAAGACTTTAATGATGCTTTGTTAATTCCGGTTCCACTACATCCGAGGCGAGAGAGATGGCGCGGTTTTAATCAGTCTTTAAAGCTAGCTCAAGAAGTTATTAAGCATTATCAATTTGAACTTTGTGATAATAAGCTAAAAAGAATAATACATAAAAAAGCCCAAGCTAAATTGCAAAATAGTCAACGGGAAGAAAATATTAATGGTTGCTTTGAGTGGCAAGGTCAAAATTTGGAAGGTAGGAACGTTATTATAATTGATGATGTGGTTACAACCGGCTCAACTCTACAAGAAATTGCTCGAGTTTTAAAAGAAAATGGCTCCGGCGAAGTATGGGGTTTGGCAGTAGCAAAGGGGTAAGTGGGCGATGTTTGGTGTATTTTTGGGTTAAAAAAGGATCATGCAGAATACCTGGGGTCAGTTAGCGATTCGCTCAAAATTTAGAAACGCTTTATTCCGAAGTGTTAATTGAAAATGGTAATATATTTTGCTAAAAAATATATCTCAATCTATATTTAAAAAAAATAAGGTCAGTTTTAGCTGACCTTTTTGGTTAATAAGCGTCTTGTGTTCTGGTTTATGGGTACTTAATCGTAGTGTCAAAACTTCTATTCCGCGAGTTGAATGCTCCTTCATTAATTCTCCGAAAAGTTTTTGCTATGAAAACTGCTTCTTTTGTTTGTGCATGCGTAGCCAGCTTTTTGTTTATTAAAGAGTCAAGATGCATGATATCACCTAGCTCTGTTGCTTCAGATTCAACATAGACTCGTTTGGAGGAAGCCCGTCCGCCGTTAGTAAGAGTGCCTGTAATAATCCAGTAGTTTGCCATTTTTATCTCCATCGTTAAGTGTGTGGTTACATTGTATTAGAAAATACCTATTTAAAAATTAGGCAATAAAAAGATCGATTCTACTACTATCTAATCAGTTTTATTTGTATATGTCAAATACTAGGTCTATAATTACTCACTATATCTATATATTTTTTAAATTTCTTGCTTATTACCCTAAAATGAGTTTAAATTAGATTATGGAGAATTTAATAAAAAATATTGAAATATTACGCGAGCAAGTTATTAAAACTCATACTGCTCTAGATATCGAAGGTAAAAAATCGGAGCTAAGAGATTTAAAGCGCCTCATTAGTGTGCCTGATTTTTGGAATAATCGTGAAAAGGCAGTAGAAGTTTCTAGAAAAGCAGAAGACTTAGAAAAGGTAACGGGTAAATGGGACAAGCTTCGACAGGACATAAGGTCGCTAGAAGAATTCGTTGCTTATGCCAGTAAAGAAGGGGATGATTCTGTTTATGACGAGTCGAATGCGATGTATGAAGAATATAAGCAGCTTTATGATGAGTTGGAATTCGGAGTACTTTTTTCAGGTAAATATGATGAAAGTAACGCGGTCATTTCTGTGCATGCTGGTTCTGGTGGAGTTGATGCACAAGATTTCGCTCAAATTTTAGAAAGAATGTATTTGCGATATTGCGAGAAAAAGAAATTCAAAGTGATGATGGTGGATAGGGTTGATGGGGGAGAGGCAGGCATTAAAAGCAGTTCTTTTGAAGTAAGGGGTAGTTTTGCTTATGGTAATTTGAAAGGTGAGGCAGGTATTCACAGGTTAGTGCGAATTTCACCATTTGACGCGGAGTCCATGCGACATACTTCATTTGCTTCGGTTGATGTTATTCCTGTTATCGAAGAAACACAAGATATTATTATTAATGAAAGTGACCTACGGATCGATACCTATAAGTCAGGCGGACCTGGTGGGCAAAGTGTGAACACGACCGACTCTGCTATAAGGATTGTACATATTCCAACAAATACAACAGTTACTTGCCAGACAGAACGATCACAACATCAAAATAAGGAAACCGCTTTTAAAATTTTAAAATCAAAACTTTATAAATTAGAGCAAGATAAACGAGAGGCCGAGGAAGCAAAGTTACGCGGAGAAGTTGAAAAAGCCGATTGGGGTAAGCAGATTCGGTCATATGTTATGCAACCTTATAAGATGGTTAAAGACCATAGAACAAATTTTGAAACACAAGACATTGACGGTGTGCTAGAAGGAGAGATCGAAGGATTTATTGTAGCTTATCTTAAGGGAGAGATCACAAGCGAAAAAATAATGCAGACATAGTGAGCAGTTACAACAGAAAATTATTGATGAGGCTGAAAAGATAAACAAATAAAAAAGTCGCTATTGCATAAAAGCTTTATAGCGACTATTATTTTTTTTAAAAAAGAACTGTTATTACTTTCTTTTCCATACGTTTTTTGTTTCTATTTCTAATTCGACGATTTCGCCAGCTGAATCAGTGGATACGAACCAAATATTCCACCAACTACTAATGAATTCTAGGTCACGTCGTTTTACAAAGTTTTGGATATCGGCAAGGGTGACCGGAAATTTATTTTCATCATGACTTCCTTTACCAAAGAAAAACCGAGTATCATTGTCAATAAATTTACCCCATTTTTCAGGCAATTGTTGTTTTAATAATTCTACTCCTTTTTCTAGTTTTTCTTTGGTTTTAGCACTTTCAAGAACTAATTTTCGCATAATCATATTACTTTGTTCTTTGTTAAGCGTAGTGCTTCGCCCGCTATCCAAGATGGTTGAAATCAGAACGGTCGAAAAAGCCAAACTTTTTTTATCTTGTGCAATTTTGGCTAAATGAGGAGTCCGAGAGAATTGTCGAATTAACCAATCGGGATAGGCATAGCGTTCCTGAAAAATGTTGTTTATTTCTTGAAACTTATTGCTGAATAGCTGATCTCCGAACCATTCATTTTGGTTTGTAGCACTAACAAGTTCTGATAATTCGATTTCTTTGTTTATTTGCCACGCACTATTCGTATACGTTGGGTCTTCAAGCAATTTACTGATTCTTGTTAATTCTGCTACATGTCCCCAACCCAAACGAAAGGCGATAATTAAGCCTTCAGATTGCACATAGATTGAGGCTTTTTCAATGTCTTGACTAAATTTAAATGCTAAGCCAAGGCTTATTATTCCAACCACATTTTGCATGGCTTTGCGTAAATTTTCTTCGTGTACGATATCATAATACTTTTTCGCAAACCCTATTGTTAAGTCTACCCCTTCTTGTTCTGCCTTTTTAAAAAAAGGGTCCTTGAGCTGACCAGATTTTACTCCGTGCTCAAGGACTTGTGTTAAGAAGGGGCGGAGATCCTTTATAGTAATTCCGCCCATTTTAGTCTCCTTTGTTTTTTTTGCTGTTTATGGAGCTAGCGGTACAAACATATCTTCGTCGCAGATTGTCGACTGCTCTACTCCTATCATCTTTTGTGCATGCTTGGTAAGCGCAAACACCATTCTCGATAACGACGCCTCGCTGATGCCGTTATTGTGTTTGACGAGGCTTTGAGCCATCTTTGGAGCAACTTCACTTATAGCAAGAAAAAGTATTTCTATGCTTCCATGTTCCAACAAAGCACTCGCCATATCAATATCAATATTGGTAGATTCAGTATGGGCGCATTCAGTTCCTGTATCATCATAAATATTAATCTCAATTGACTTTTTTAACTCTAGTGGTGTCCAACCAATAAAAGTGAATTTCAGAAAAGATCTGGCTCCTTCATTAGCAAGAATAGCTTTTATTATTTCCATTTGTCTTTGTTTGTTATTGCAAGACAGAACGAAATGTGCCAGTGTATTGAGGGCATTTTCTTGAAGTCTTTCGGGACATTCCAAGAGCTTAGCTTCCCAGTTGACTGGCTCAGTCTCAAGTGCTTTTGCAATATCTATTGGTGATAAAAGATCAGTGAGAATTGACGCCGTTGTGAAATCGTGGGATCTTAAGATATTCGCTTGTTCTACGATATTAAGCGCTCTAACAATTGGCTCCGTTGCCCTATCGCCATGTTCGCTTGCGAATTTGATAATTAGTTGTTCTGCTGCTTTTCCTTGACCTTGGTTGGCCAGTTCTTTTATTTTGCTAATAACCAAGTCGGTATCTCTATTCATGTTCTACTCCTTGCCCATTTCTTCAAGTTGAATGTCGGCATAAACATCACCACTGCTGATGGTGCTTCCAGTAAGGACAAACTCATCCTGATTCGCAAAGATAAAGTTAAGAATAAATGCGGTTTGAAGTGCGTCTTTGTAGGATTCTTCAAGCTCTTTTACTAAGCTAGCACATCTTGGATTTGCGTGAATTGTTTTTTTAATGATCTTCCAATCTGGGAAAGCATTTAAATATATCCAAGATAGCCACTTTTCACGATCAACATATTTTACACTGCCAAATACGGCAATCGCCGCATAGGTTGGGAATTCTACGACAAGATGCGAAGATTCCTTGATTGTCTGAAAGATTACTTTACAGTATTCGGTTAGTCTTGTGGGGTTATCGGGATCATCCGACATTTGAATCTCTTCTAAAAATGATTCAAAATTATCAGCGATTGTAGGGTGTAAGTGAATAGGGTGTAAGTGAATTTTGATGCTCATTCTTTAATTCTCCATTACAGGTTTAAAAGTGTTAAGATACTCGAACCATATTGTCAGAGTTACCTTTGTTGGGTTATCAGTTACGCGGGCTGCTCTTTCTTTTTCGTACTCTCCTTTCTTCTGGGGGTTTGTTAGAGTTTTGTATGTATCTATGATTTTCTCAAGTTTTTTAACTGCTTCGGGATCATCGTTTCGATCTGGATGGTACTCCTTCAATAAAGAGTGATAAGCCTGCTTGATTTCGGCAGGTGTTGCTTTATTTGTTAGTCCTAAAATAAAATATAGATCGTGTATCATATATTTTTTCCTTATTTAATTGTGTAAAGAACAAAGGAGAAAAGTTATTCTCACTAACCTTATTTATAGAACTATATAAAAACTTTGTCAAGTTAAATGCATGTAACTGCTCACTATGTCTGCATTATTTTTGAGCGCATATGGAATATGTAGTAATTTTTAGCAGAATTTAACTTAAAAAAAATTAACTTAGGTTGAATATTAGTTGTTATTGTTCTACTATTAAGGATAGGGTTTTAGCCAAAATTAATATTTTTTAAGTTTAAATAAAATGTCTTTTATCCATTTACATGTTCATTCGCATTATTCTCTTCTGGATGGCTTGTCTAGGTTTAATGAATTGATCGAAATTGCACAGGCAGATGGAGCAAATGCTGTTGCTTTAACTGATCATGGTGTAATGTATGGCATAATCGAGTTTTATCAAGCTTGTAAAAAGGCGGGCATTAAACCTATTGTTGGTTTTGAGGCATATATGGCCAAGGGTTCAATGTTGGAAAAGGTGACCAAGCAAGATGAAAAGCGTAATTATCATATATTACTTTTGGCTCGGAACAATCAGGGCTATAAAAATTTAATCAAACTTACTTCTATTGCACATCTAGAGGGTTTTTATTATAAGCCACGCATAGACTGGGAAACACTTCAAAAATATTCCGAAGGGCTAATTGCTTGTTCGGCTTGTTTGGGTGGAGAAATACCACAATTAATTTTATCTGACAAATACGATAAAGCCAAAAAAAGAGCACAAGAACACGAAGAGCTTTTTGGAAAGGGTCACTATTACTTAGAAATTCAGCCTCACCCTACTATTCCAGAGCAAGATCAAGTAAATCAAAAAATAATTCAAATAGCTAGAGAGACTGGTATTCCATTGGTTGCTACAAACGACTTGCACTACTTAAAGCCTGACGATTATGACGCTCAGGACGTTCTTTTGTGCTTGCAAACAAAAGCCAAGAAGAATGATGTTGGTAGGTTTAGTCTTCATGGAAAGGATTTTTACTACAAGAGTGAGCAGGAAATGCGAGAGGCTTTCCTAGATGTTCAAGAGGCCGTAGACAATACTCAAGTTATTGCAGATATGTGTGATGTTGAAATCGAATTAGGTAATATTCAGTTGCCTTCTTTCGAAGTGCCAGAGGGTTTTGATGACTTTACATACCTAGAAAAGATTTGTCATGACGGTTTATTGGTTAGATATGAAAAAGATTATAATAATGTAGACGAAGAAGTGCGTACCAGATTAGACTTTGAGTTATCGGTTATTAAGAAAATGGGGTGGCCATCATATTTTTCTATCGTTGCTGATTTTGTAATGTGGGCTAAGAATAGAGGGATCGCTGTTGGGCCTGGGCGTGGATCTGCTGCTGGGTCGCTAGTTTGCTATGTGATAGGTATCACAAACTTAGATCCGATTAAATACGAACTCCTTTTTGAGCGTTTCTTGAATCCCGAGCGTGTATCTATGCCCGATATCGATATGGACTTTTCGGATAATCGAAGAGAAGAAGTTTTGCGGTATGTTGAGCAAAAATATGGTAAGGATCATGTAGCGCAAATTATTACATTTGGAACAATGGCGGCTCGAGTGGCTATTCGTGATGTTGGTCGTGTCCTAGATATTCCATTGGCTTTATGTGACAAGTTGGCTAAATTAGTTCCAATGTTTTCTACTTTAAGTGACGCGCTAGAAAATACAGCCGAATTTAAAGATCTTTATGACAAAGATCCTCAGGCCAAACAAATTGTTGACTTTTCTCTGCGACTAGAAGGTGTGGCAAGGCATGCATCCACTCACGCTTGTGGTGTTTTGATAACAAAAAATCCTCTAACAGATTACACCCCGCTACAATTTGGTTCGCAAGAGGGGGGTGACGGGCAACGAGGTATTGTATCGCAATATTCACTTCATCCAGTAGAGGACTTGGGTCTGCTTAAAATGGATTTTTTAGGTTTAAAAAACCTTACAATAATTGAGTCTGCTATTCGAATTATTAAAGAATCCAATGGCGTTGAAATAGATATTGAAAAAATACCTCTTGATGACAAACTTGCATATAAATTATTCCAAGATGGAGAAACAACAGGTGTCTTTCAATTCGAGTCATCGGGAATGAAGCGCTACTTAAAAGACTTGAAACCAACCGAGCTGGAAGATATTATCGCTATGGTGGCCCTCTATCGTCCTGGACCAATGGAGTGGATTCCAGATTTTATTGCCGGTAAACATGGCACAAGGACCATCCAATATCTACATCCTAAGCTAGAGCCAATTTTAAGAAATACTTATGGAGTAGCAATTTACCAAGAGCAAGTTATGCGTATGGCAAGAGACTTGGCTGGTTTTAGTATGGGTCAAGCAGACGTTTTGCGTAAGGCGATGGGTAAAAAGATTGTAAAGTTGTTGGCTGAACAAAAAGATAAGTTCTTGAACGGGTGTGAAGATAATAACATTGATAGGCGACTCGCTGAACAAATTTTTTCGTTTATTGAACCTTTCGCGGGTTACGGTTTCAACAGAAGTCACGCAGCCTGTTACGCTATGATTGGCTATCAAACAGCCTACCTAAAGGCTCACTATCCGGCAGAATTTATGGCTGCTTTATTAACTGCCGATCAGCAGCATATCGACAGAATATCGATAGAGATTGACGAATGCAAGGAGATGGGAATAGATGTATTGCAGCCTAATGTTAATAAATCTTTTGAGTCGTTTACAGTTGTTAAAAATACAGAAACAGGTAAGAAAGAAATACGTTTTGGTTTAAGGGCGATAAAAAATGTTGGAACAAATATCTCTGAATTTATCATCAAAGAGAGGATAGAAAATGGAGAATTCTTGGATCTAAGCGACCTATTGGAGCGAGTTATTAATAGAGATATGAACAAGAAGTCTTTAGATAGTTTGATCAAATGCGGGGCAATGGATGATTTTGGTGATCGAGGAAAATTAATAGCGAACATGGATAATTTACTTGAGTTTAGTAAAGAAGTGGGTAAACTTAAAGCTAATAATCAAAATAGTTTATTTGGTGATGTGACTGGTGTAAATAGTATAAATAAGGTTAGGCTGGATAAAACTGGTGTGGTAGAAAAGCAAGATAAGTTAAGATGGGAAAAGGAACTTCTTGGTCTGTATATTACCGAACATCCGTTTAACGAATATAGAAAATATCTAGAAGGTTTTTGTGTAAATTTGCTTGATTTGCAGGGCTGTATCGACGAAACTGATGTCACAATAGCTGGCATCATCTCTACAATAAAAAAGATTACCACCAAGGCAGGCGATCCTATGCTTTTCGTGCGTCTAGAGGACCATGTAGGAAGTACAGAGATTTTAGTTTTTCCGCGAATATATGCAGAAACTCAGCATATCTGGCAAGCAGGTAATATTATTGCTTGTTATGGTAAAATATCTGATAAAGATAATGAAAGGAAGGTGTTAGCCAACAAGGTAATAGCGCTTAGTCTAGATGCTATTGATGGTCAAATGCAACGGTTCAAAACAGAGATTCCACAAAAAGGCGCAAAGCCTGCATATAGGGCTAGTTATATAAAAAAAGATAATTCTCTTAAGTTAATTTTTGTCCAAAAGTGCTCACCTGAACATCTCTCCGCTTTAAAGCTTATATTAGACTCAAATCGTGGCAGCGACAAAGTTTATCTAAAGATTTTTAATGGTGATGGTCATAAAATTGTTGAAACAAATTTCTTGGTTAGCAATGGAAAAGCGTTAGTCGATAATATAGCAACCAAGTTTGACGGAATAATAAAAGTGGCGTAGGGATAAGTTAAGACTAACGCTTTTTCAGTGTGTTTATAACTGCTCACTATACCTGCATCACTTTTTCGCTTAGGATGGAATGTTGGGCAATTTTTTACGCACAATTTAACAAAAATTTTAAACTCGCTTCACTCAAACATAAAATTTTTTAAGTTAAATTCTGCTAAAAATTACTACATATTCCATATGCGCTCAAAAATAATGCAGGTATAGTTAGCAGTTACTAAAAAAAAAGTAAAGCCGCATGGTCATCATGCGGCTTTTTTCTTACGCTATCTTTTAGCTCCTGAGTAGGCTATTGCTCGGACTATATCCCAAGCAAGAGCGCTTTTAGGATTACCTTTGTATATATTCTTGAAACTCTTGATGGCTGCTTTCTCAGAATCTAAGTTGCGATTCGTTGGTCTTAATCCATAAGCTATAATTGTTACAGCTGCATCATCATGAGGGTTAATTCTATCGGGCACCCTCTTGTAGATAGTCTTGAATTCTTGGATAGCTCTTTCTTCTGAGGCCGCATTTCTTTGGTTTGTCCACCTACCGTTAGCTATTTTTATTACATCTTCCCAGTCTGTTAGTGTGGTTGGGAGTCTGTCGAATGCAGATTTAAAACTACTTACTGCACCGGCTCTTTCTCCGGCCCCAAGTTTAAGTGTGGTGAATGTGCCGTAGGTAATGAATTCGTTCATAGCAGTCTTTGATTCATCGCTAACCACTTGTTTCTTAACTAATTCGGAAATATACTTGGTATTTGTAAGAGCTTCGCTTTCCAAATTTCTCTTTGTGTTGAATTTCGCAACGAATGCATCAATATTAGCTGCAAATACTTCTTTAGCTTCGCTAAGAATAGACTTAATTAAGTCAGAGTCAGATGTATTCGCTTGTTCTTGTGATTTGCTTTCTGTTGATGCTGCTTCTGCAACTTTTGCATCTATTGTTAATCTCGCAAGTGCATTTGCCTTGTCAACGATCGCTTGCCATGCTGGGATTAATCTATTTGTAGTTAATACGGTTGTTGTGCTTAAATTACCATTAGCATCATACACTTGATAGGTTGGCGCTACATCTGAAACATAACCTCCTCCCCCTCCTCCTCCACCATTATTCGATGGAGCAACATATATTGCATTGCAACTATTGCCAGAAAGTTCATAACCATTATCGCAAGTTATTACACATGAATTATTTATACTACCGTTATTAACTGTTTTGTTAGAACAAACTTGAATTTCAGTCGAGGTAGCAGATTCATTATTCCCAGTATCCAATGCTGTGATCTGATAGTAATATACTGTAAACGCAGCTGTAGTCGCATCGGTGAATGTCGAAGTAGTAATGTCGATAACATTTACCATGTTTGTTGAACTAGCAGTAAATCCAGTTACTGCATCTCTATAAATATTATATTTTGCTAGATCAGGTTCAGTATTGTCATCCCAGTTAAGAACTACTGTTGTTCCGGTGCCTGATGTTTGACTTAAATTAGTTGGCGCAATAGGTGCAGTTACATCAGCGCAGAAATTACCATTTTTCGTAAAGCCTAGATTACAAGTTATTACACAATTATTATCAATACTTCCGTTAGCTACTGTGCTATTTGAACATAGTTGAAGTTCAGTGGCAATGACAGATTCGTTACCGCTGTCGTCAGCTGCTGTAACTGTGTAGTAGTAGACTGTGAATGCTGCAGTAGTGGCATCAGTAAAGTTGGATGCTGTAACTTGGCTGCCATTTACTTGATTAGCGATGTCAGCTGTGACCCCTGTCGATGTTGCGCGATAGACTTCATACTCTAATAGATCATTTTCAACATTATCTGCCCAATTAATAGTAACCGAAGTTCCATTGCCAGCTGTTTGACTTAGCCCCGTTGGAGCGTCTGGTGCTGTTGAATCGGTTGGAGTTGTAGCGCCAAAAATTGTTAAGTGATCTGTGTTAGAGTTTAAGGCGATTTTGTAATCGGCATAAGTATTTGCATTGCCAGCTAGTGCTGTAGCAAAAGCGCTGAAGTCAGTTACCGTTGTCCAATCTGTATCATTCACATCAGCTTTTGTATACGCAGTTTTCGTAGTGGACATTGCAACCCAGTTACTCAAAGAAGTATCCCAATAAGAGTTAGTAAGTGTAGATAACTTTGCATAATTGCTTAACGCTGCGCTTATTTCATCTTTATAATAAACTAATTCAATTTCAATGTCATTACTTAGGTTAGTTATTGCTGCTCCAGACGAATCATTAGCAGTAATTTCTTTACCTATTCCACCTAAAGGACTAGCTGTACTTGTTTGTGAAACATTGCTTACTTCTTTCGAGGTTATGCTTCCACTAGTTGCTTCACTTCCAAGTGCATTCGGCGGAACAATAATTCTTATTCCAGATCCACCTGCGCCACTATTATCTAATGAACCTCCACTTGATGGGGTGATAGATTGAGCTTTAAGTTTTGTGTCCCAGTTAGCAATCGGCGTTAATCTAATGTTATTACTATTTGAGTCCGAACCACTAATTGTTATTGTCCCGAAAGTTGATTGAGAATATCCATCGGCGACCGCCTTTAGTCTGTAAGTACTATCTACGACTGGTATAGAAAATGTTCCATCCGACTTGGTTGTAGCACCTATTCTTTTTTTATTGATCGTGTCTTCTACCCAAACCCAACCATCTAGAACCTCTTCGCCTGCATCATAGTCGGTGTCGCTATTTAAGTCGTTGTATATAGTTCCAGTGATGCTTCTATTAGCGCTTACTAACTCATAATCAGCAGCAGTATCAGCACTGATCACGATAGCTGTTGGAGGTTGTGGTATGTAGCCGGTAGCTTCAACGCCTGTTTTGTAATTACCATTTTTAACTGTGATGGAGTAAGCTCCAGTTGCGTCAGTAGTGTCTCCTAGGTAGTCACCAAGAGCTTCGTTCCCAACCCATACCCATGCGTTCTCGATTGGACCAGAAGTGTCAGTGATTGTGCCGGTTAGTGTAAATATCTCTGTAGCGCTATCTGGTAAAACGAAAGTAACTGTTGAATCTCCGTTGAATGTGACTGGGTTTGTAGCTGGCTCAATTGATCCTATGCCAGGAATGTGCATATGGAATAGGTAGGTTCCATTTTTTAATTTGATTGCTGCATTTGAAGCAAGAGTAGATAGTTTTATGTTTTTATGGAATTCATTTGTAGTGCTATCGATATTAATGATAGCTTCCTGTGAGCTAAGTCCATTCGTGAATGCAAGCGTTACAGTATTTAGCGCACCGCTAGCTAAAGTAACATCAACGCCACTTGTATTGGCACTTAAGTTAAGGTTGGCTGGACTAGCTGGATAATCGTCAGCATCAGTTCTTTCGATTTCACCATAGCTCGCTGTCCATGTATCGATTCTATATATACCAGCTGGTGCTTTTATGGAATACATACCAGAGCTATTCGTTTGACCAATATATTCTTCTCCGCTTAATTCGCCTCCTGCAGTATATTTCAATGCTCTAACTGGAGTGTTTGCTTGAACTTCATTATTGACAGTGATAGTTCCGCTAATAGTATAGTAAGTTAGTGTTGTATCTGGAGTAATATTTAATGTTTGATTCTCACCATTAATAGTTACAGTTTCAGTTGTCGATAATCCAAACTCTGGAATATTAGCTTCTACGCTCCAAGTGCCGTTATCAACATAAAGAATGTAATTACCACTTGAATCTGTGATAGTTTTTGCCTGTCCTAGCCCATCTTGTTTGGTTGCCCAAATTGGAGCTAGAATAACCGCGTTAGTACCGTCTGTAACTTTACCAGAAATGGTGTAGCTTGGCTTGATAATTTTAAATATTAATTTATTTGCAGCCGTAATTAATGCATTATTTTCATAAACATCAGCCGTTGCATTACCATCTACATTGTTAATATCATTAGCTTTAACTTTAACATTTTTGTTAGTCTTGATTGGTAAGCCAGCTTTAAATACTCCAACCGAATAATCACCATCGTTAGCTAATTTTAAAATAAATTTACCATCAGTGTCCGTTGTTGTATAAGACCCTTGAGTTGTCCCGTTTGGTTGATAAGCATTAACCTGAGCGTTGCTTATTCCAACTCCTGCCCCATCAAGTACGAAACCGACAATCTCTTTAGAAGTGCTTGTAAGTGTAAGATTAAAGCTTTGAGCGCTAGATCCGTCTGACTCTACATTAATTGGACGAGGTGCAACCCAATTAGGCATACTTACTTTTTCGATTGATGTTATTTTTTCGCGCGCTGGCAAGACTTGTATTTTCCAAATGCCAGCCTTAAGATATAGCACTTCTGCAATTGCGCCTCCCGTACCAGTTACTTTCTTTGTGATATTTAGTTCAGGCGAATTTGCAACGATATCAACATTCTCGCCATTTGGGATGCCTGTAATATTAACGGTAATTGCTGCAACTGAACCTGCATCAGCTCGTTTGAATGTAATATTCTTTGGGTTTACACCTGCACTAATAGTGATTGGTTCAGGAGCACTTATGCCAATATAATCTGCGTTGCTACTATCAAGAGTGATAGATTGATCTGTAAATATTTGATAATTGCTAAGTGGAAGGCTAGAGAAAGAATAATTTCCAGTACCGTCATTAGCTAGACTGACTATAGTTTCCAATGGACCAGTTGTTGGTGAATCCAAATAAATTTTTATAGTGTCGCTACCGTCAGTGTCGGCAGGATTAATCCCTAAGATATTTCCACTTAAACTAGCACTACCAGCTGGTTTAATAAAGAAGGGGAGTCCAGCAATCGTTTCGCTCAAGTAACCATTTTCATCTAAGATCTTCATGTCGACAGAATATCCGCCAGTGTCAGGACCTCTAGGAATAGACGAATTAACAATTCCAGCTAAGTCAAAGTGTAAATAATCCTTAATTGGAGTAGTTCCAGTCACGCCAAGGTCAACCGTAATTATGTTAGCACTTGTATCAATCGTAACACCGTCATTATTTGCCCCGCCAGAAGTTTCTGCTTCAGTTGAGAAGCTGACAGTCCCACTATTAACTTCATTTAAGTCATTATTTGCAGGTGAATATACATCCTTTTTAGCGTTATTAATATTAAACCCTTTTGGAAAAGTTAATAATATTTTGTAATTGTCTTTAATTTGTTTATTTGTAGGAAGGTTAACAAAATAAGTTGTAATTTGACTAGCTAGGGCGTTCATAGGGATAGCTCCCGCTTTCATTATTCCCATGTCAGACATAGAGAGAGTTGCTCCTTCGCCGCTACTATTAGGAACGAGTTCGCCTTTAGTGCTGCTGCTAGACTGGATAGGTGCTTGAAACGAGGTTGTTCCGCTTAATATATTGCCCGAAAGATCAGTCGCCCCACTACCATCTACATTAGCGCTTGCCATATCAACATAGATATTTTTACCGCTAACATTTGCAGTCTGTAGTCCCAAATTTTTTATTACAACTGTGTTGCTAACTGCATCATAAGTAAAGCTAGAATTAGTAGTGCTAAGGTCAATATTTGTGCCAGATCCGACTACAGTTTCAGCATCACCCCATCTAAGTTTATAATTTGTTAGGTTAAGCACTGATGATGACCATTTTTGTGTGTTTGCAGCTGTTGATGCATTCATTGGTTCAGAAAATGTAATAGCTACACCGTTGTCATCTGCATTGCTAAACATTATCTTTGGCGCAATTGTATCTAGCGTAGAGTTTGTTTGAAAGTAAACCACAGTACTGCTAGCTAAATAGTTACCAACCATATCGGCTAGACCATTCGAGCCGCCAATAATTTTTAAAGCATAATTTGCATTTGGGGCCAATACTTGACTTGGAATAAAATTCAATGAATAGGTCTCCGCATTGTAGTTAATATTACCACTAATTTGTGATGTTCCTCTTAGTAAAGAAATTGTATTTGAATTAATTGTTGTTGGATTAATGCCTTCTGAAAATTGAAGAATCAGTGAACCAGGATTAATCGATATATTTGTAGCGTTGTTGGCTGGCCAAGTGCCAAGAATGGTAGGTCTGGTACTATCAACAACAGAAGTTGTATTTACTTTAAAGCGACTTGCAAACACAACGCTATTCGCAGTATTTCTGCTAATATTAGGATCACCCATTGGTATTCCACTAGCGCTTTTTAATGCCCCGGTTGCTATTATTTTGTAACTACCTGCTATTAAATTCGAACTTGGTGTAATTGTTATATTTTTCTTTGTGCTATCAATACTAACTGTTGAGCTAACAAGAGTCTCTATTTCGACATTATCACTAATTGTAGTTTTTAAAAGTTTAATATTACCACTTGCAGTGATAGAGCTAGTATCCATAGGATCAGAGAAGCTGATATTTATCTTTGTATTTGGTGCAATATTAGACATTCCATCGCTAGGAGTCACCCCAATAATTCTAGGTGGTGTCATGTTGCCTTGTCCAAAATTAGTCCACGCATCTTCTGTACTAAAATCAGCTCCAGTAGTAAATGTAATAGTATAGTTTCCATTCGAATTGTTACCGACTATGCTATTGCCAGACATGTCTCTAATATTGCCACTAATTATTAGAGTGTAAGTTTTATTAGCTTCTAAACCTTCACTTGGTACCGTAATAACTCCTAGGTGAGTATTGTGAGAAAATCCATACGCAACATTGTCGTCATGATTGTCGCTATGGACAACAGTGTATCCTGCCACTGGATTGTTGATTGGATTAGTTTGATCGGCACTTAATACTACATTGCTCGTTGTAAATAAGGTAGAATCAATATCTTCGGAAAAAACAACAAATATTTTATAACTACTATCCTTGGGGGGTACGCCGGTTTGGCTATCAGTTGGGAAGGTCGCAACGATTATAGGTTTAGTGTTATCACCTGTTGATCCACCACCTGTCCCAGTGTAAAGGACTTTGTTTTGACCTGTAATGTTTGAGCTTCCGACAAAAATGTCCGAGATCGATTCTTCAAAATAATTATCCTTAGATATCACGAGGTTGTAAGGGCGATTGTTCTTGACATCTAAAGTGTAATTGCCACTTGAATCTGTAGTAGCAGAAGCACCAGTGCCCTCTGCAAATACGAGCGCATTAGAAATACCAGCACCTTGTTCGTCTACAATGGTCCCAGATATAGTGCTTGTATCGCCCCAAGCACTCGAGTCTTCAACTTTAATAACTAAAGGTGATGATTCTGCTTCTTCGTGTGTTATTGCAAGTGGGTCAGCTGAAAGTTGAGTTTCGCCATTGTTAGTTAATACTTGCAAATGGTAAAGTATTCCGTTTGTGATTGCGTCAGTATCATCGATATGCGCCTGAGGGATTGTGAATTTAAAGTAACCATTCGATTCTCTAGAGCCAATAATATGGTAATGTTTTGGGTCCAGATGGTTCATGACTCCTGTGCCGCTGTCGATAGCGTAATGTAATTCTGAGCTAATATTGATGGTCGGTGTTCTTGGATCACTAGCTTGGATAAATATATCAAGGTCAGATCCAGCTTTTGCAATGTTTATTGGCATGTGCTTTATCATTGGACCGTTAGCAGCTTGTCCACCATAATTCGAGAAATTTGGTTGTTCGGTTGGTGATGCAGAGCTTTGCGGGTTAATAGTAGTCCTTTTTACAAAATCAAGTGCATTATTGTCAGCATCCCACCCATTACCCATGCTTTCATCTTTCCCACCACTTATCATGTTGACCAATATTGATGTCCCAAAGGCCTTTCTTTCTAGTGATTCATTGTCGCTAAGAGCACTAGCAGCAAAGCTTTCTGCATACTCTGCAGAACCCCAACCTAGTTTGTCAGCTTCTTTTGTTCCAGTAAATAATCGTATGTGACCACCTTCATCAGTTAAGCCAATAACAGACTTGCAGTAATCTAGTGTACTCGCCGGACAAGTCATATCTGCTGCGCCATAAAATTTTGCTGACCCAATTAAGTAGTAGCTATAAGGCTCAATGTATGTGTTGGCTGGAAGCGTAACCTTTGTACTCCATGACTCAGAGGTGGCAGTACTGTATTGTAACATCCATCCACCTATATTCACCCTTGTACTTCCAGAGTTATATAGCTCGATGAATTCTGACCAAGCTTCTCCGTTAATTCTTGTAGCTAATTCCGATATCCTTACATTAATCGGATAAGTAATACTTTTTACTGTCTCTACTCCAAGATTACCAGCGATATCTGTAATATTAGGCGAAATTGTTAGTGTAGTATCTTCGGTTGGAATTACTTTGCTCGATATTATTCTGTAAACATTGTCTGAAATTTTGTCAACTTGATGAATAGCTATTTCATTATTAAAGGTATAATTGCTTGCATTTTTAGCTAAAATTTCTTTTACAGCTTCGGAGAATTTTACATCAACCGATATGGGGTTAACTAAGTTAGCATCTTCTACCGTTGGTTGAATAGAGTCTATAGTTATTGCGCTTGATGTTATTGTAGACAATGGCTCAGCACCATCATCACTTAAAATTACTCCACCGGGCACTATTGTAACTCTTATTTCGTGGTCAGCAGAGCTAGCTGCTGCTGTTTGAATTGTAAGATAAAAGGTTTTACTAGTGCCAATCGAAATGGAATTCTTTAAAAAAAGATAAATTTCACTTTCACTGTACCAGTCACTAGATGAATCCAGTATTACTAAGCTATCATTCGAGTCAAACCCATTGGCTAAACTTTCAGATTCTTGATAAAGAGAAACGCCACTCAATGAACTGTCGTTAATACTTTTTAAATCTGCTTGCGAAAAGCCTGTTCCATTAAGTTGAACAATTATATCTGTTAGTTTTCTACCAGGCTTACCCGCTATATCTATTTGAAAAACGGCTCTTGAGCTAGAGTCTTTTTTTATTTTATTGTTCGTTTGATCAATCAAATCAGTAATAACTACCGATCCATCATTAGCACTCGCCTGCATGGGTGCTAAAAAAATTACTAATAAAAAACACACCATTAAGCGTGCGAAATGATACCATGTTCGTTTTGTTTGTTTGATCATAGGAGGCAGCTGGAAACAAAAGATATATCTTATATATGTGCTAATATATCCTTACTTCGATTATTTATAAAATAGTATTCAAAAATTGAAAGGTGGAGTTTTCCACATCTGTAATTCTATTATAACAAAAATGCGAGTATTTGCTTAATCGCATTAGTGTAACTGCCCGCTATATCTGCATTATTTTTGAGCGCATATGGAATATGTAGTAATTTTTAGCAGATTATTTATTCGATGCCTAACTCTATTTTATATTTTTTTATCCAATCTGGTAAGTTTATCTTTGGCGTCCAATTTAAAAGTTCGTGCGCTAAAGTATTGTTCGCTAATGTTTCGCGCGGTTCAATTCTAGCTGGTATGTGAATCGAGTCTCCACCTATCATCAAAGCTACTTCATTAACGCTATAATTCTTTCCTCGTCCAATATTAATCACTTCTCCTCTACCAACATTTTTACTTTTAGCGGCAAGTATATTGGCCTCTACTACATCGATAACGCTGGTAAAATCTCTTTTTTGTTCACCATCGCCAGTAATTGTTAGGGGTTGACCTTTTAGTCTTTGGTTTGCAAAAATTCCCATAACTAAACAATAAGCGCCTTCGAGCAACATACGTTGTCCATAAACATTAAAATAGCGTAAAGATACCGTTGGTAAATTATATAGGTCGCTAAATAAACGACAATAAAGTTCTCCTATATATTTTTGAAGTCCATATGGACTCATAGCCTTGGTTGGCATATTTTCATGCAGTGGCATTTCGACTTGATCTCCATATGCAGAAGACGATGCACTATATATTACTTTTTTTACTTTTGCATCACGAGCTGCTGTAAGAACGCTAAGAGTTCCATTTAAATTTATATCATTTGATGCAATGGGATCTTTAATGGAAGGCTCAACTCTTGCGAAAGCAGCAAGGTGAAAAACATAATCGACACCTTCAAATAAAGGTTTAATTTTAGCAAAATCACGCATATCTAATTTGTAAAATTCAGCTTCTTTGTTAATATTCTCCTCTAATCCTGTCGACAAATTATCAATAATAATTACTTCATTTCCTTGTTTAATTAATTCATCAGTTAAATTGGAGCCAATAAAACCTGCTCCTCCTGTAATAAGACATTTCATAAATTTAAATTTAATTATAAGTAATATTAAGGTAACCGCTCACTGTGTCTGCATTATTTTTAAGCGCATATGGAATATGTAGTAATTTTTAGCAGAACTTAACTTAAAAAATTTTATGTTTGAGTGAAGCAAGTTTAAAATTT
The DNA here is from genome assembly GCA_016784175.1 of Patescibacteria group bacterium. GTDB lineage: Bacteria > Patescibacteriota > Patescibacteriia > Patescibacteriales > BS150m-G62 > BS150m-G62. The sequence continues at coordinate 27,649 of JADHVC010000002.1, forward strand.
TTGTTAAATTGTGTGTAAAAAATTGCACAATATTCCATCCTAAGCGAAAAAGTGATGTAGATATAGTGAGCAGTTAGTGTTATTTTTATATTATTAGCTTGGTAAGCTAAAGTAGAAAGTAGTTCCTTCGTCTTGGTGCGACTCAAACATTATTCTTCCGTCGTGTCCGTCAATGATCTTTTTAACAATGACTAGACCTAGTCCTGTTCCCACATTTTTTTCCGAATAAGAGTTTTTCGCTCTAAAGAATTTAGTGAAAATATGAATTTGGTCTTCGTCTGGAATACCTATGCCAGAGTCAGTTATTTGGAATAGTACTTGGTTGTTGGTTTTTTTGGCTTTGATTATGATACTCGATTTAGTTTTTGAATAGGTGATCGCATTATCAATTAGGTTAAGAAAAACTGTTTTTATATTTCCTTCATTTACCATAATTTTTAAATTCTTTGGAATATCAACTTCAACTTCCAATTTTTTTTGTTGAATTCTTTGGTTAAAAGAGCTCACAATATGAACTAATAGCTCGTTTACATCAATCTTGGTTAAATGTGTTGCATGATAATTTTCACCCAGCTCTAAAAGTTTAAAGAGATCATTAATTATAGCTGTACTTGCTATGCTTGAAGTTTCGATCTCATTAATAAGCGGCAAAAGACCGCGAGCCTTAGGGATCTTTTTGATCTGCACTCGTAGTTCATTCGCTTCAAGCTGTAATTTAGAAAGGGGAGTTCTAAATTGGTGTGAAGCACCGGTAATAAATTCATACTTTTCTTTTTCCTGTTCACGAATAGAAATTATCATTTCGTTAAATGTTTTTGCTAATTCGTCTAGCTCACTGCCATTTTCATTGTAATCAAGTGCAAAATTATAATTTCCTTTTTGTATCCTAGTAACAGCTTTAGATAAGTTTTTGATCGGGCTAATTAGCCTTTGTGTTATGTAAAAGATTAAAAATGACACAAATGACAATATTAAAACTAATGAGAAGAACAAATTTTTCTTCATGATTTTTAATTCAAGATATGGTCTATAAGCATCAATATTTAAACCTTGGCAAGATAGCGCTAGATTATTGCAAAAACTTAAAGAGGTGCTCAATATACTAATGGCCGTTACTAAAATAACCATTGTAAAAAAAGCCAATACAAGCTTTGTTTTTATTGATAGGTGTAGGCCACTGAATACCTGCATGTAATTTTAGATCTTATTATTTTAATATTTACTTTAATTATAGCACACAAACAAATTAAATTTTTTTCCACTTATCAACAAATTGACCAATACCGTTTGTGTTGAGTTTATTTTTTAGTTTAACATTTGAATATAAGAAAAATATTAAAGATTTTAGCTCAATTGAGTATCTATTTTTGACAACTCTATATTCTATAATATTAGATTGAATAGCGCGTCTAATAGTTTTTGTTTGTATTCCGCCCAACTTAGCTGCCTCTGACACCGAAAGCCAGATCGCGTTATGGGTATTTTTTGTCGTATCTATTGGCTGATCCATAATAATAGAGCTCAAAATTTCAAACCCATTTTTATAAATATAGTGTCATATTGGTAACTATATTTCAAGTTTAAAATATTTGGTTATTTAAAATAGAATGCATGCCTAAGCGGTTGCAAGTTTTTTAAGCTCAAGTTTGACAATTACCGCCTAAAACCTTGCAATTTTGTGTATATTTTGCTAATATTATATCAGATTCAAGAAAATTACTTCACTACTGTAACACTTTTATTTTAAAATCGTATTAATTAATAGAAACGACAAAATCAATGGCTTTTCAAAAACAACTCGGGAAAATTATAGACGCTGGCAAGGAGAAAATATTGCTAATCAGGGTGAAAAACAAGGACAAAAGTGCTTTTGTAGAAGCCTATGATAAGTATGTCGATCAAGTTTATCGATTTATCTATTTTAAAGTTTCTGACAAGGAAGAGGTCAAGGACTTAACATCTCTGACATTTTTGAAGGCTTGGGAGTATATCCAAGATAGAGGTATTAATGAAGATCGTAGTATTAAGGCATTGTTCTACAAGATCGCGAGAAATGTCGTTATAGACTACTACAGGGCTCAAAGTAAAAGACAGGTTACATCCATAGAGCTCTTAGGTGAGATCCGATCAGATGTAGATATAATCACAAACCTAGAGAATAAACTGGAGATCGAAAGAGTTTCTGGAAAAATGCTTCAATTAAAAAGTGAATATCGCGAAGTTTTAATGTTCTATTATGTTGATGAACTTTCAACCAGAGAGATCGCAAAAATTTTAGGTAAGACAAGTGGAAATATAAGAGTTACATTGCATAGAGCTTTAAAAACGTTTAAAGAAATCGTAAATGAATAATGAAATATATAAACAAATAAATATTCTTAAAGATATTAAGCCAAGTGATGATTGGAAAAGTAAAAATAGAGAATTACTTTTAAGTCAAATAAGTAGTGCAAATATCGCAGACATAAAAGAATTAAGCTTAGTTAACGCATTGTTTAAGACGATTAGTGGTGAGTTGCGTTTATTTGTAGCTCAACCAACTTTGTTTGTGACCATACTAGCTATACTAATGATTGGTCTTCCGATAGTAAGTGCAGAGTTCGTTAACGATTCAAAGCCAGGCGATTCTCTCTATATAGCAAAATTGGTTAGTGAAGACGCTCAACTTGCTGTTACTTTTGATGAAAGAAAGAAAGCAAAACTTGGTCTAGGTTTTGCAGAAAATAGAACAAGAGAGATTACTAAAGTGTTAGTAGAATTTAACGAAAATGAGCAAGACAAAGACCAAAAAGTAGAAAAATTAACCAATGACTTTAAAGAAGAGATAGCAAAAATTAAAACATACGAAGTAGCAAGTAACATAAAAGCAAAAGTAAGAAAAGAAAAGGCAATTGTTGTAGAAGATAATAAACAGGTAATTATTCAAAGTAGCATCGATGAAACCTTAACAAAAGAAGAAGATACAAAGGTATTTAGCGCTTATCTTGGTAGATCAACTGCTGGAATTCAGCTATCTCAAGATGAGGTAAAAAAAGAATTTCATAAAGTATTAAGTGATGCAGCCGACTTGATTGACTCCAAGGACTATGTAGGAACATTAAATAAGCTAAAAGAAGCCAATCAGATTATCTTAAAAGTTACTGATGATGAGAGAATCCAAGAGGAAGTGGTAGAGAAACCTCAGGAAATACTAGAGATTGTTGAGACACTTCAAGCAGACAATATTACCAATAAAGAAGGATTAGCATCTAGTACGTTGAATAGCACGGTAGAGCCAGTGGAAAATAAAATTATCGAGGATAATAATAAAGATAAAGAAGAAAAATAAAATTTATGAGTAATTTGTTTGACGAGCGGTTTGATATAAACGACGAATCAGTTAGTACCTTAACATACGATGAACATATAGCCAGATATATTTTTGCTTGCAGTTTAGTGAAGGGTAAGATTGTGCTTGATATTGCTTGTGGTACAGGCTATGGAGCACAAATATTAGCTAAAAACGGAGCTAAAAAAGTAATAGGTGTGGATATAGACCAAAAAACAGTGGATATTGCTAGTAGTCTAAATAAATATTCTAGTGTAGAATATAAGCACGGAAATGCAATAAAATTAGAATTCGCTAGCAAATCAGTTGATTTTATCACTTCTTTTGAGACAATCGAACATGTTGATAAGGTTGATAATTATCTAAGTGAATTAAAACGAGTGCTTACAAATAATGGGTTAGTACTAATTTCTACGCCTAACATAGAAATTAGTAAATGTAAGAATCCTTATCACCTGAAAGAGTACACAAAGCAAGAGTTTAGCAATCTAGTAAAAAGATATTTTAAACATTGCGTAATTATAGACCAGGTCAGCGGAATGTCGAGCGTGATCCGAGTAAATGCAAAGCAAGATTCAAAGTTGTTCTTTGGAGAAAATATCGCACCCAACTACTTTATCGCTATGTGTTCGCAGGTCGAGTTTAATCTTAATCAATACAATATAGTTAGCTTTAATCAAACAGCTTTAAACAAATTGCAACGAAACCCAGGTTTAGTTGTCGCAGACAGTATATATAAAGCTTTAGTTAAAGTCCCAGGTTTAAAAAGTTTCCTTAAAAAAATAGCGAGTTAAAATTGTTCATTTATCTAGTTTAGATTAGTACCCGTTAGTTAAAATTATTAACATTGTTGGTAGTAATCTGCATTAAATAATGCAGTCGTTCAAGTCTTGTAAGTTTACTCCGACGGTCTGTACAGGTCATAAGCGTAAATTTATTAAAGGTCGATATCTGTGCCAAAAACACAGGTAAGACTTGCACACAAGAAATTAATTAAAAAATAACCAACGGCAAATCATTAATTTTGTTGGAACTATTGCTGTAGGAACGTTGTATAGCAATGTTCCTCTACATTAAAAAGATTCGCCCGAGGTATAATTAACTTAGTAATATTATTTATATATAATCTTGCTAGGCGAATATCTATAATTTATGAGAAAATTACGCAAAACATTCATCTCAGGCGTGATGTTCACCACAATCTTTGCATTAAGTGGTATTGCTGCAGTTAGTCCTGCACAAGCTGCTGCATCTGCTGGTGACCTAATCAAGATGGACGGTTTAGATACTGTTTATTATCTTGGCGCTGACGGTAAGAGATATGTATTCCCAAATGCACAAACTTATTTTAGTTGGTATCCTGATTTTTCAAGCGTTGTAACTGTTCCTCAATCAGAGCTAGAGTCATACAGACTTGGTTCTAATGTAACAATGAGAGCTGGTACAAAATTAGTTAAAATTACTACAGATCCAATGGTATATGCTGTTGAACCAGGTGGTAATTTAAGATCTATTGTTAGTGAAGCTAATGCAATAGCTCTATATGGAGCAGATTGGGCAAAAAGAGTAATCGATGTGCCAGATTCATTTTTCACTAACTACAAAGTATTAGCTGATTTAGCTGTAGGTAAATATCCTGCTGGTCAGTTAGTAAAGAGTGGTGATGCTACTTATTACTTCGACGGTACAGATTACCGTGCGGTAGCAAGTGATGCAGCTATGTCTGCAAATCGTTTTCAAGCTTCAAATGTAGTTACTACAACTATGGCTATTACAGCTGGTGGTACTGCACTTGCAGGCGCTGAAGCTACTTTAATCGACACTTCTGCTAGTGGTGCTACAACTGGTATTACTCCAGGCGTAGGCACAGGTGCTACTGTATCTGTAGCTAGTGATACTCCTTACAGTTCTACTATTCCTAGTAGTTCAGCTAGAGTAACTTTCACTAAATTTAACATTGCAGCTGCTAGTGATGGCGACGTAACTGTTAATGAGATTACAGTAAGACGAACAGGTGTTGGTGCTTACAACGAATTAAGTAGAGTTTACCTATATGATGGTATGACAAGATTAAGTAACGGTAGAACTATCAATTCTGATAGTCACAGTACTACTTTTTCAGGCCTAGGTTTGAAAGTAGCTGCTGGTACTGTTAAAACAATCACTATTGCTGCAGATACAGCTAGTGGTTCAGCTGGTAACCATTCTTTGGGTATCAATGCTGCTTCTGATATTAAGACAAATGGTGCTTCTGTTTCTGGTTCATTTCCAGTTAAAGGTAATACTATGAGTCTTTCATCTGTTACTGCTGGTACAGTTGTGCTTGCAGGCAATGGTACATTATCAAACCCAACAATCGGTGATGCTAATGTTTCAGTTGCTCAATTTAAGTTAACAGCTGCTTCAGAGGACTTAATGTTTGGAGACATTACTCTAAAACAAGATGGTACAATCGACACATCTTTATTGAGTAATTTTACCTTAATGCAAGGTACAACTAATATTCCTGTTACAACTACTATTAACGGAAGAAATGTAATGGTTAAATTAGACACTCCATTTAAGTTAGTTGACGGTTCTGGTAAAATCTTTACTCTAAAAGCTAACGTAAGCAGTGATACAGAAGTTGGTAAAACTATTGTATTCTATGTAAATAATGTAGCTGATGTTAATACACAAAGTATTAATTACGGAGTAGGTGTTACAGCAACAATCACAGCTTATGATGCTGCCGGTGATTCACAAACATTAACATTACAAGGTGGTGGAATTACAATTTCTAACCTAAGCTCACCTTCAAGTGATGTTAAAGTAAATTCAACAGAAGTTGAGTTAACTCGAGTTGCTGTAAAAGCGTCTTCTGATAGTGCAGAAATTCAAAAAATGACTTTAAGAATCGCTACAACTAAAGCAACTTCTGGTGGTGATGATTATGGTACTTTCAGAGATATGGCTGATGATGCTGATTATGACAGCGGTACTGACACACTTTTACTTAAAAATATTAAGTTAAAGGATGCAGACACTGGTGCTACTATTGGTTCAGCTAAAGCTATTACTGATGCTGATAACTTCAGTGCAGCTAATGATGTTGATGCAAGTTTAGATTTTGTGTTCGATGATTATTTCACAATTGCAAAGGGTGCAACAAGAAATATTATCGCTGTAGCTGATATTGACACAACACAAATTTCTAGTGTAGTTTACGCTACAACAATGCAATTTGGTTCTAGTGACTTTACAGCTAAAGATTCACAAGATAATACTATAAGTGATGTTGTTCCTGCTACTGATATTGCTGGTTACAACAGAACAACAAGAACTTCATCATTAACAATTTCAAGAGCTTCAAGCCCAGAAACAAGAACTGTGGTTAAAGGTTCTTCAGTTGATGCTTTGGGTATAATATTTGCAACTGGTTCTGGAACAGGTAATGATGTTAAGCTTTCAGGTTTAACACTTGATATCTTCGTTGATGCTGACACTACTTTAGCAAGTGACTTTGCATTAAACACAGCAACTGGTGATGCAGATGGCGATACAACAACTATTCTTGCTAATGCTTTAGTGCAAGACGTAAGTCTATATGTTGGTGCTGACAAAATTGCTGGTCCTGTAAGTGTTGACACTAACGGTAGAGCAATCTTTACTTCAAGTAAATTTGTAAATGGTTACTACAATCTTCCAGCTGGCGCAAGCAAAACAGTCGTTGTTCGTGCAACTGCATCTGGCAATGCTCCTTATGGTGCTGCTGATGATAGATTTGCATTCACATTCGATGCTGCTGATGTTACAGCAGAAGACTCAGAAGGTAGTGTAACTCCAACTGTTACAGGTACAGATCTTAACGGTCTTGCTACACCTGGTGTTTATGTCCAAGTTACTGGTAACGGTACTATCACTGTTGCTGCTGACTCTGGCAAACCTGCTTCTTCTGTAGTTATCGCTGGTCGTTCAACAGAACAAGAGTTAACAAGAGTGTTGCTTTCAACAACAAAAGAAGATTTCTTAGTTGACGAAATTACATTCGCAGTTAACGAAGCTGGTTCTTATGATGATGTAGAATACCTAAGACTATATGACACTTCAGGTAATGCATTATCAGAAAATGTTGGTCTAAACGCAAGTGGCTTAGCTAATTTTACTGGTTTAACAATCAGTGTTCCAAAATTAGATAACAAGGTTTTAGTTGTTAAGGGTAAGATTAAAGCTGTTGGTGAAAGAACAACAGCTACAGATGGTACTGCTGGAACTGGTGCTGACACTGGTGATGGTATTACTATCAACATTGACACAACAGCTGGCAACTTCAATGCTACAGGTGCTGCATCTGGTATTGTTGATACTACTGCTGATGCTGCTGTTGCAAATACCATGGTTGTTAGAAAGTCTCTTCCAACTGTTGTTATGCAATCATTACCAAGCACAACATTGGCTAACGCTTCAAAGACAATTAGTAAATTCAGTATTACAGCTGATGCTAATGGAGATATCGTATTCAAGGGCGTTCAACCTATAACAACTTTAGGTGGCGCTTCAGCTATTACAGCTGGTTCAGTTTACATGTATGATGTAACTGGTTCAAACGAAACTTTACTAAACGCAGTTGGTGTTAATGCAAGTGCATTAATCGAAATTGACAATGCTAGTATTGTTACGATTGCTGCTGGTACTACAAGAACATTCGAAATCAGAGCTACTATTACTGGTTCTGCTGCAGGTGATTCTGTAGAAACTCAACTAGTTAAGGATAGCGCTGCATTAAGTTCTACAACAGAAACAGCTGCTGACGCAGTTGCTGATGCAGCAAATAACTTCATTTGGTCAGACAAATCTGCTGATACAAATGCTGTTACTTCAACTGAGTGGACAAATAGTTATGTCTTCCCAAGTTGGCCAACTACAATCTCAGTATTATCAAGATAATATCTCGATAAGCTAGATTGAACTAGGCAACCCCCTCTCCTTAAAGCAAGGAGAGGGGGTTTTGGTTTGTGGGTGTTTTTTTGCTATACTAAACAATATAAAGAATTATCCTAACCTTTTTTAAAATATGAAATACCCCAGGCTATTATTTTGTTTTTTATCGTTATTTTTGTTTGTGCCATTTAGTGCTAGTGCCGTTGATTATGATTACCATATAGATAGTATTACTGTTAGTGGCGACCCAACAATCAATAAGGATGTTGATGTGAAAGTTAAAGTTTATAATTATTCAACAGAACCATTGATCACAATGGATGTTGTAAACGATTATTCTATAAATTTTGATAACTTTCGTTTATCTAGCGTAACTTTACCCACTATTTCAAGCACTAGTCCAATTGATGTGCTTGAATATTTTGAGTATATAATCACAGGTCGTTTTATCGACTTTGATGGATCAAAGCTAATTTTTAATTTTAATACGCAAAATATTCCCTTTGAAGCGAATAGAGCTAACAATACCTATTCGGAAATAATAAATGTTATTTCGGCTCAGGATACGTCTGTTAATGAGATCGAAGTTATTCCTGAAAAGCCTGCTGTGGACGAAATAGTTATAATTAAAGTGAAAATCAAGAATGGAGGCGATATTGCCTTATCTTCAACTTTTGGTGTTAATGATTTTTTGCGAAATTTCCAGGACTTTGAAGAAACAGATCCTTTTACATTTTCTACCTTTAGGGACAATATCTTCAATAAAGATCAAGAATTTATATATACTTATCGTGGAAAGTTTAAATCTATTGGAACAAAAGAGCTCAAATTTACAATTGATGCGACAGATAGCATAAAGGAAATAAATGAAACAAATAATACTTTAGCAAACAATATTGAGGTAATCGGGAAAGAATCACTCGATGTTACTCTTCACCAAATAAAGTTACCAGACAAGGATATATTGTATAATACTGTTTTAGACATTAAGGCATCAATAAGGAATGGGGGCTCGGTTGCACTAAGTGATCCAACAGGTATCTCTATAGATAGTCTTAAATATTCTATCCCCGGGTTTGTGGTAAGTTCAATATCTCAAGACAGCTATCCTACTGCTAGTGATCCCTTTAAACCAACAGATATTTTTAACTATGTGTTTAGGGGGTGGTTTAATCAAACTGGCAATATTGATGTAAGTTTTATGATAGATAAGTATGACTATTTGGATGAGTCAGATGAAGTTAACAACCTTGCTACATCAACTTTAACAGTATATGTAAACCAAGAAGCAGCAGATGCTATTGTGATCTCTGATGTTTCAGTTAATCCGATAAGCTCAACATCGGTAGAAATATTGTGGAAAACGGACAGAGAAGCTACTTCAGAAGTTCGTTACAACAAATATAGATTTGGTTCATTTGATAGGTATAAGATTCCAGAAAATGTACCAAACGATATATGGCCAAATAACACATCAGCAACTATCGACCATGCGGTAACGATTGTTGAGCTTGACAGCAATGCTAGTTACGACTTTGAAGTTAATAGCACTCGAGGTAGTGTAAAAACATTTAGTCCAGTTGGTCACTTCGAGACGCCACCAACCGATAATGTATCTATCAATAATGTTAATATTTACCCAAATAAAGATGACAAGTCAGCAACAATTACCTGGAAAACAAGTTATCTAGCTGATAGCAATGTGTATTACTCAGAAGTTGGAAAGAACGACTATATTTTTGTTGGTACAGCCGATCCAACCATGAATCATGCAATTAAATTGCAAAATTTAAAGCCTGTAGAATATAACTATTATGTCGAATCAAAGAACTCTAAAATTGCCTCTTCTACAAAATCAGCCATTTATAGTTTTTCCATGGTCTCTCTAGTTAAAGAGATAATTATTGCTCCAGAGTCAGAAAAACCAGCCATGAAGATCATAAATGAGCAAGAAAAAGATGTATTATTAGTGACTAATGGAAGTTTATTCCAAAAACTTAAAGGTCGCATTCTTCTTAAAGTAGAAGACGAGGGTGAAGCGTGGTATGTTAGCCCAGACGATGCTAAAAAGTATTACTTAGGTCGCCCAAGAGATGCTTTTAATGTAATGCGAACGTTTGGGGTGGGTATAACTAATGCAAATTTGCAAAAGATCCAAGTGGGGGACAGATATACTCCAAAAATGGCTAGAGATGGTCTTGATTACAACTTCACCAAAAAGAATAGTGGCAAGATATTTATAGCTGTTGAAGCAAATGGTGAAGCTTGGTATGTTAACCCTATCGACTTAAAAAGATATTATCTAGGTCGTCCCCAGGATGCTTTTCAGATAATGCGCGAACTAAGCACAGGTATAACTAACGAAGACTTTATAAGGTTGTAGAAATTATAAAAAATCTCAAGATAAAAAAGTGGTTTTAAATGCCGCTTTTTTATTTTTTTAGGTTAAGTTGTTAATAGTTAAGTTATTAAAATTTGTTTACTTTGAGTTTTATGTGTAGTAATATGTAATTTGTAAGAGTTAATTGTGGGGTATCTTTCGTTCTTTAAAAGGAGTTTTTTTATGTGTGCTTTTGAAATATTAACTCGTGGTAATGGTTCTAGTGGTCTGATTGCCTCACTATCCCAATTCACATTGGCCTGCGGATACACTGTTTTAGCAGGCACAGATCGTGGGGTTGGTTATTCTGATGTAAACCAAGACTGTATCGGAATAGATGTTGAAAATAATAGAATCGTCGTAGCTGACGGTCTTGGGTCAGATAAGGATAGCGAACTAGCGGCTAAGCTCGCTGTCGAATGCATCCTTAAGGGTCAAAAATCATTCCATGAAGTACAAAAAGAATTTTGTGGTTTAATTAACGGTGCAGATCGGACTGGCACTCTAGCGAATGGTTTTTCTGGGCAAATAGAGGGTGATACATGCCTTATCGCGTTAGAAATACAAGAAATCATGGGACAATTTAAAAAGCTTTCAATTGCGCAAGCTGGTGATGTAAAGCTAATTGTTGTAAGACCAAGTGTTATATATAACCCAATTTTTACAACAGTTGATCAAACAGTGGCCCAAGAAGCTTATGATAGTGGAGAAATAAAAGATAAAAGACAGTACTATTGTTCCTTCTCAAAAGCAGATAGTAACGTCCACTTTCTTAACTAGTGAAGTAAAAATGACACAATTTTTTGTTAAGCGGGGTGATATTGTGTACATATATAGTGATGGTATAGGTGATAATTTGCTTCCTGAAGAAATATCTATTATAACGCGTGGGCAATATTATGCTGACGCTTTTAGAGCGATCATAGACACTGTTACTGGAAGGATGTTGCGCTATGGACTCGAGAGTCATTCAGGACAGTATCATTTCTCAAAAATATTTGGCCCATGTAAAGATGGTTTTTGGCAACCACCCAAGGCGGATAATCGTTCTTTAGTGGCAATTCAAATATAACAAATCGCAAAAACATTTTAGCTGCAGCTTTTTATGACTGCAGCTTTTTTTTGTTTTTTTAAAGCATTGTGCTAATATGAAAAAATATTGTAACTGCTCACTATACTTGCATTATTTTTGAGCGCATATGGAATATGTAGTAATTTTTAGCAGAATTTAACTTAAAGAATTTTATGTTTGAGTGAAGCGAGTTTAAAATTTTTGTTAAATTGTGCGTAAAAAAATTGCCCAATATTCAATCCTAAGCGAAAAAGTGATGCAAGTATAGTGAGCAGTTACAAAAGATTATATTGATTCTTAATGATTCTATTAAATTATATGTCTAAAAATATCTATAAACTTATCTTAAAGGTGGGCGTGTATATGTCTCTTTTTTCTGTATTTTTAGTTTATAGTGGTTTCTTGTTTCCCTATATTACTTCAAAGCAAATATATTTTAATATATTAATCGAATTTATAAGTATATTTTGGGTAGTATATTTATTGAAATATCCAAAAGAAAGACCAAAAATAACTTATGTTGGTTGGGGTTTAATAGCATATTTCTCTGTAGTTTTACTCACATCCTTCACGGGCGTAGATTTTAATCTAAGCTTCTGGGGTGATATTGAGCGAATGCTTGGTTTTTTTCACATAGTTCACTTCTTAGTCCTCTATTTTATTATAATAACTGTGATGCGTGAATGGCAGGACTGGAAGATATTTTTACTTCTTTCTGTTATTTTAGCCCAGATAGTAAGTTTAAACGGTATTGTTGGCCAGGCTTATTCTACTATCGGCAATACTGCTTATGTTGCTGGTTATATAATATTTAACATATTTTTTACTTTTATTCTTATTGCTCGCGAGCAAAATATAAGGTTGCGTTGGGCATATTTGGCATTATTACCACTTTTAGTAAAGCAGTTTTTGCTCGCTAGTTCCGCTGGTGGGGCATTTGGATTGGGTTTTAGTTTTTTTGTTATGCTTTTTTTGTATGGCATGTTTAGCTCTAATCAAAAAATAAAAAAATATACCTTCGCAGCCATAATTACCTTCTCCGTTCTAACAATAACTGCATTTTCTAATAAGTCGCTAATGAAAGATACTTCCTTGTTAAGCGACATGTCTTTTGAAAAAAATACCTTTAAAACAAGGCTTATTTCATGGAAGGCCGCTATGTACGATATGCCAAATCATTTTTTCTTAGGAACTGGATTTGGAAATTTTGCGGTAACTTTTGATAAATATTTTGATCCAATTTTTTATAACTATTCAAGAAGTGAAACATATTTTGACAGAGCACATAATAATATAATTGAAATTGCCTCAACTACTGGAATGCTAGGGCTAATGGCATATCTCTCAATCTTTTTAGCCGCCGGTATATATCTAATAAGATATTTTAATAGTGGCGTAATTAACATTTATGATTTTTGTTTTGTAAGTGCATTGTTGATAGCCTATTTCGTTCAAAACTTAGCTGTTTTTGATTCTTTAGTTACATTTATAGGTCTAATGATGACGCTTGGTTATGTGCATTGGATAACGCAAAATAGGGGAGTCGTCACTCAAGAAATTTACTCTGAGGAAAACAATGGAAAAGTAATAGTTACGAGAGACAATGAAATTTTTGCTTTAGTGGTAGTTGGTTTTGTATTTATTACAATTATTTATCAATACAATTATAAGCCAATAAGAATGTTAAAAGGGACAATCGATGGGCAAATTGCATTTATTGAAGGGGATTATCCTAGAGCTAATAAGCACTATGCTCAAGCATTAAGTTATCACACTGGCTTAGACAGAGATTCAAAAGTTGCTTTTGTACGTGAGGTTGGTAGTCGGATTAGCAGCTTAATCTCATTACCAAAGGAAGAGCGTGATTCAATGGTTAATATGGCAATAAGATTGGCCGAGGAGAATGTAGCTTTAAATCCACTTGATAGTATGTTGCAATTACAATTGTCTCAAATATATAGAGTGGCTGCTGATTATTATACAAATGATCATGCTCTTGCATTAGATCTATTTAATAAATCCAACGATGCTATTGATAGGTCTATCGAAAGCTCTCCAAGAAGAATTAGAATTTATTTTTCAAAAGCTCAAATTTTACTTTCGGCTGGCAAGACAGAGGATGCAATAGAAATTTTAAAATATGCCAGTACGTTAAATGAAGACTATTATGACACTTTTTGTCATCTTGGCGGTATTGCGCTTTCTCTAAATGACAAAGAAGAGGCTTATGGTGCATTTGATAAATGTTTAGCACTCAACGGGCAGGGAGTGCTAACTACTCCAAGCGTGGTTTTCGAATTAGTAAAACACTACAAGGAGATTGGAAATATGGATAATGTTATCAAATTGCTTATTAGGTTAGCCGAGCTTGATCCAAAAAATACCAGCATTTTAATAGAGTTAGCTAAACAATATGCGTCTATTGGTGATGTTGAAAACGCAAAAAAAGCAACTTTTAAGGCTACTGAATTAAATCCAAATTTGCGAACGCAGGCAATGGAGTTTATTGAAAACTTATAGTTTTACTATCTAAATATTCCATCCTAAGCAAAAAAAGTGATGTAGGTATAAGTGAGCACTTACATAAATCTCATCTTTAAAGTAACGCTTCATAAACCTCATTTGTTTCGGTGAGCATGTTTTCAATTTTAAAGTTTTCTTGAATATTTATTTTGAGTGCTTCACCAAATTTTATCCTTTTCTTTGGGTCATCAATTAATTCTTTTATACTTCGAGCTAATTCATCCGGTTTTCCAGCCTCAACAAGTAGCCCATTAACATCACCCTGAATTATGTCTGATGCACCTCCAACATTAGTGCTTGTTACTGCTAACCCAGCTAAGCCAGCTTCTAATATTGAGTACGGTAAACCTTCTTTCACTGAAGAGCAAGCATATATGTCAAAAGCCTTCAGCAAAACACTAGCATTCTGCATTGATCCAGCAAGGATTATATCGTCTTGTAAATTTTTTTGTCTAATCATATCTTCTAACTTCTCTCTTTCCTCTCCTTCTCCAATTATAATAGCCTTGATGTTTATAGTATTCTTGATTTGAATTTGTAATGCAATTTTTACAATCTCAAAAGCTTGGATAAAGTCACCAAAACCCTTGGCTGGATATAAGTTACCAATTGACCCAATCAAGATTGTTGATTTATTAATAGCTAGTCTATCGCCCAGTAAGTTTTTCAGTGCTTCCAGTGCAGCAGTTTTTTCCAAAAAGTTATCTGCTTTCGTATCTATTCCACTATAAATAAGATTTAACTTGTTTTGTGGAATATTTAAGACTTTCCTGGCTGCAATTAAGTCGGGTTTATTTGTGCAGATTATTGCATTTTTTGTTTTAACGGTTCGTTTTTGTGCTAACTTATATAGTGCTATTTGCCATTTTGGTATTGGTTCATTAAATATCCATCCATGCGCAGTATACACAACTTTTGTTTTAGTTATAGAACATGCTATAGAGCCTAAAATAGAAGTTTTAGATGAGTTTAAGTGAACTATGTCAGGGTCAATTTTTCTTATTATTTTAACTAATTTTATGATTGTTTTTATATCATTGATGGGTGAGATGGATCGCGTTAAGCTGTCTATGCAGAAATACGAAATTTTATTGTTAGTTAATATTTCTCTAAATTTGTTTTCTGGACTATTGCAACCAGAAACAACACCTACTCTGTATTTTTCACTAAGGCCAACTGCCAAGTCAATAATATATTTTTGAGAACCGCCAAGCTCAGATTTAGTTACGATATAAAGAATTATCTTTTTTATTTTATTGTTTATCATATGCTTACTATTATATAATAATTCAATATATTTGTTAAATTCTTAAATATGCTATAATTAAATTAGTTATGAATATATCAATAAAAATTCTATTAATCTGTCTAATGTTTTTCACAGGAGGTGTTGCTCATGCTGCAATACCTTCCGATCTTAACCCTACTTCATCGCTTGGTGAATATACTGGATCGCTTTCGCTTAAGGCAACGAGAGTATCTGATTTCTCTTATGGTTTGGACCTCTCAACTGGTCAAAAGGATGTTGAGTTGCTCAAATTTAATCTTGAGATAAAAGGATCCGAGGGCGCTGGTTTGACTTGGCTTGGTCTTCGTCAGGTAGGTTTTGAAAATAAATTTACTAATATTCGAGCATACTTTGGTAATCAAAAATTAGGACGAAGTATCGATAATTCAGAGTTCTTGGGTGAGGTTATTGACTTTTATAGTTTGGATCAGAGCTTTAGTAAAAATACAAAAAATAGAGTAAGAATAGTTGGCGATGTTTTAAGTACGGCCTCTCAGGGTCCTGCTACATTAGCTTTTGCTGGTGCCGATTTTAAGGGTACTCAAACTGATTGGGTTAGATCGATAGCAGAAATAAGTAATACTATTGAATCTAGGATAATAACCACTGATAATACCAAGTTTATAGATCCGACTTCTCCCGAAGACGAATTTGTAGATGAATTTTATCCTCCGGTAAATCCAACTGATCCTGTCTTACCACCATCAAATCTAACTGGTACTATTTTATCGTCAGTTGGCGAGGCTAAGTGTGATTCAAGTTATCCTACTGTTGGCGTTAGCGTAAAAAATACAAATTTGTATAGTAAATTAAAAGGCAGGATTATCCTAAAAGTGGAGGAAAACGGTGAGGCATTTTATGTCCACCCAACAAAAAAATATATGTATTATCTATGTCGTCCAAGCCATGCTTTCAGGATAATGCGCGAGCAAAGTACTGGTATAACCTCAGCTAGTTTAGAAAAAATGCCTTATGGTTTAAGCGATCTAAGTGGAGTAGATTCAGATGGAGATGGACTCCCAGACATATTTGAGGATGCTATAGGTACAAATAGAAATTTAAGTAATACAGATGGGGAAGGTAGCACCGATAGGGTAGATATATTAAATGGTCTTGATCCAAAAAAAAATGGCGCACTAAATACAAATACAAGCAATTCGGCACGGCATAATGGTAAAATATTCTTACAAGTTCAGGACCATGGTGAAGCTTGGTATATTTATCCAATTGACTCAATTAGGTACTACTTGGGTCGACCAAGTCATGCCTTAACAATCATGCGCAGTATGGGGTTGGGCATAAATGATAGTGATTTTAATAAAATGTATTATGACAATTAAATTTTAATATGAACTTAATAAATTTCTCTACAATATTTATCTCGCTGGTGCTGGTTTTTTACATATTATCTATCGGAAAATCATTTTTTATTCCAATAGTGATCGCTGTTGTTATTTGGTATCTGATAATTGCTATGGCAAGTTTTTTTGGAAAGATTATGTTGAACGAAAAAAGAGCTATCCCTAGGTGGCTAGCCCTTTCATTTTCTCTTATCTCAATATTTTTTATTTTTTGGGCGCTTATCAGTCTTCTTGAGGCAAATATTCAATCTGTTGTAAGTGCGGCTCCGGGTTATCAAGAAAAGTTTAAAGCTTTGGCGATAAGGTCATTTAATGCTATGCATATTGATCAATCGTCAACGCTAGATACGGTGCTCGAGTCTATTAATTTAACAAGTATGGTTGGAAATTTGGCTAACTTTGCAGCCACTTTGGCTAAGAATATTAGTATGATATTTATTTATGTTTTGTTTCTACTGGCCGAATATCGAACATTTAATGATAAATTTGCTAAGTTATTTAAAGATAAAGGTCAACAAAAAAAAGTTAGTGACATTGTAGTGAAGATCGATCAGGATATTAAGACATATATTTCCATTAAAACCATCGCTAGTTTTGTTACTGCATGTTTAAGTTTTGTAGTGCTTGTTTTTGTGGGCGTGGATTTTCCGGTTTTTTGGGCTCTAATAATATTTTTACTAAATTTTATTCCTACGGTTGGTTCCATTGTTGCAGTTATATTTCCTGTTTTACTTACATTAATTCAATTTGATACATTGGGGCCCTTTATTGTAGTATTGGTACTTTTAATGTCGGTACAAGTTTTAATTGGAAATGTACTTGAGCCAAAATTCATGGGAAAGTCATTGAATTTAAGCCCACTAGTTATTATTATTTCTTTGGTTCTTTGGGGTAATGTCTGGGGAGTAACTGGTATGTTTTTGTGCGTTCCAATTATGGTAATTTTAAATATTGTGCTATCAAAGTTCTCAAAAACTAGGTCATTAGCTATTATCTTCTCAGCTTCTGGAAAGATATAATCAGAAAAGTATGTAACTACTCACTATGTCTGCATTATTTTTGAGCGCATATGGAATAAGTAGTAATTTTTAGCAGAATTTAACTTAAAAAATTTTTGTTTGAGTGAAGCGAGTTTAAAATTTTTATTAAATTGTGCGTAAAAAATTGCCCAATATTCCATCCTAAGCGAAAAAGTGATGTAGATATAGTGAGTAGTTACGATTTTACCGGGTGGTTTGTTAAATAACATTCCACCTTTTTTTATAACTTACAATTTTTCTTGTTTTCTTGGTTCGCTTACTTGGTTTAAATAGTATAGTGCGTGTGTATTTTTTTTATCTAGTTTTAAAGCTTTTTTCCACAGTGTTTCGGCTTTAGGGTAATCACGAAGATTCCAATAGTTTAAGCCCATTTTGTTGTATACTGAGGCTAACTTATACCCCTCATCTATCGATCTTTGTAGATAATCTTGAGCTAATAATACATCAGATTCATTTTGGCTAGAAGAGAGTAGGTAACCTTTTGAAGCTAAGATGTGCATATTGTTTGGTAGTTTTTTTTCTAGCTCATTGTATGTATTAAGCGCTAAGTCTGATTGCCCGTTTAATAAACATAACTGAGCTAGATTCAATTTATGGTTAAAGCTAGTACCTTTATTAAGATATGTAATCCTCTCTTTAAAGCCATCTGCAGTTATTGCATGTTTTTTTATGGTCTCACTATTTTGTTCTGTATTTTTGAGCATTATTATAGAATAGTAGTCAAAATAAACTAGTGTCCAATTTTTATCATTTAATCGTGAGGCAATAAAGCTTAATGCCCAAGGTGTTCCGTCAGTGTGAGAAAAGTAAATCGAATTAATATTATATTGTTTGCTGTACAGTTTCCATGCGCTTGTGTCTTCTTGCATTGGCTTATAAATATCATGAAAAAATGACACAGTGTATGCTTCTGGCCTATTGTCAACAAATACTAGCTCGTCTGGGTAAAGCCAATATTCAAGTGCGCTTCCTAAGTCATAATTATTAAAGATTGGCCCTCTGAGTTTATTATCGCGAAAAAAACTTATAGAATTTTCACTGTAATCTGCAAGTCCGAATCCAAAAGGTTGTTTAATAAAATAGTGATTAGTTCTAGCATCATCGACAATTAAAATTAACACTAAAGAATAGACAATAATAATTGCCATACTGATCGATTTTGCTTTTACAAAAAACTCTCTTTTTATGCTCGGTATTGTTATGTAGATATTGTTTGCGATTATTGGCAGAGTGATGAGCGCAAAAATAGGCAAATTTCTAATAGCAAAAAAAGCTAAAAAGCTAAAGAAAGAAGCGACTAATACATTATAAATTGCAATTCTTTTTCTTTGAATAAGTAGTAAGGTAAAACTTATAACTAGTAGAATGAAAATAAACTTAAAAAGGCTAATGTTGTAGTTAATCATTATTTCTTCCAAGTAAAACGGCGATTTATTTTCTACAATTTCATAGCCATATTCTCGCAATATACTAAAAGGGTATAGCAGTCCTTTTATAAAATGTGGGTTTAATAAGCTGATCAGAACACTTACATACAAGACTTTGAATAATTCCTGAATAGAATTCGATTTAAAAATGTACTTATATTTTATAATCAGTTGTTCAATAAGTGCAGCTCCTATTAAAAAGAATCCAAGAAAAAAGTAGATATGCAAATTTATCCAAAGTAGTTGAATTGGTACAATCCATTTGATCGATTTAAAGTTGAATTTATTTATTACTGTGGTGTGCAATATTTTATGTTTTGAGTTTAATGTTTGAGTTCGCCAGTTATAAATTAAGTATGATTCGAATGCTAAAAACAGGTAGCTAAAAGCTTCCGGTCTTATCTCTGTTCTTTGCGATGTTATAAGGATTACTGGTAATATCAGCGCGCTTGCTAATAAAAAGTTTGACTTAGACTTCGCTATGTTAAAAAATATTAATATTATAGCGATGGCAATAGAAACATTAACTATGCTTAATAATTTAAAACCACCGATCACAGTTACGGCGTAAAATAATACCCCTGCTAGCCAGTGATGGTTAACAAAAGGTAAATGCTGCTCTGTGAAAGAATAAAAATTTGTATACAGCACGCTGGGGTTACTCCAAACAACTTCTCCATTTTTAATGTGTCTGCCTAAATCTAGCGAACTAAATTCCGCCTTTTGAGCAAAAATCACTACAGTAAGAGTTACTATAAACAAATATAGTATAATGTTTGGCCAATTTTTAATGCTATAGTTTTTAATTTTTTGAAAGTTAATCATATATATAAAGTATACTATATAGTATGTAAAAAAAAGCCATTGAGTTCATTCAATGGCTTTGAGGTTAATTTACTTGCTTTGTGCGCGAAGTAAGAATTGGTTTTGGTAGTTTTTTAGACTTTGATTAGTAAGTTTTTCAAAGATTTCATGCAGTCTTGTTTGAACAGTGTCGATGACTTCTTCTGGAACCTTGAGGTTGTGCACAAAGTCTATGTGCTCATTAACTTCTGGATCAAGGTTGTTTATGCCAATGATGGGACTCCCGTTTTTATCTATAAAAGGTGTTACAATTTGTCTACCCCATACTCTTGCAACTTCTTTATCATAGAATATCGGATCCCGGCCTTCTTCCATTGCTAATTTCCAGTCTTCATCTGTTGTGAATCGTGAAGAGTCAGGTGTTAGAATTTCATCTGCAATAATGCCCTCGCCCTCTATTTTTGTATCAAGAATCCTTATCCCAGCCTTTATGAGAGCATATTGATAAGCTTCTTCGTAGGCCTTGCTGAACATTTTTTCTGTGCGATGTCCTGCTTCTCCTGTTTGGTCAAAGAAAGACCGTACCGTGATGTTCACGTCATGACCTACGCTAGCTTTTGTGGACGGAGTAAAAAGCGGCTTTGGCATAAATGACCACTTTTGCAGATTCGGCTCTAGTTTTACTCCAGCTACGATGCCAGTCTTTTGATAGTTTTTAAAAACCGACCCTCCAAGGTGGTGTCTAAAAATCATTTCGAATGGTGGGATAGTAACTTTCTTTACAACCAATGCTCTTTTGAGTGGTATTTCTGGTAGCTTTTCGCTCAAGTCATAAGCAAAGTTGTGTGTATTAGGGTGAATCTTTGAAGGCTCAAGATGGTTTGGAAAGTCTTTCAAGACAGTTGTCATCCAAAAATGAGTGAGTGCTGTTAAAATTTCTCCTTTATCTGGCACTTCCACTGGCAACACAAAATCAAAAATCGATAGTCTGTCACTGGCCACCACGAGAAGTAGTGGCTTAGAGTCGCCTGGTTTAGAGAGTGTATAAGTCTCCCTTACCTTTCCCTGGTGGGTAAGGAGCTCAAATAGCGATGGTATTATTGCACTATCTTTGACTGATTCAGGAATTGACGCCATGACTTTATCCTTTTAGTTTTGAGTTTGATGAGGTATGCAATTTTATTGCGTTTTAATGCTACTGAGTTTTTTGCATTTCAATTACTTCTGCAAATTCACGCGAATACGTTGGCCTAGGATCAGGCTTTTTAATTATTGGAAGATTTTCAGAGATGGCGAACTTACAGGCTCTGCTAAACCCTTCCTCACCAAAATAAAAACCATGACCATCCTCAAAGACTACTTGGGTTCCGGGCACTTGCGATATACTTAGTCTTGCAGCGAGATTGGCTTTTTTAGTTTTTCCTGAAAAAGCGACCCCAATGATAACGAGACGATAATCTTCTAATTCGTAGCGTAGAATTGAGTCAATCATTCCCGGCAAGTGGGCTGCCATGCCTGCTCCTGCGATAATTACATCGAGTTCATTTCTTAATAGCAAAGCTCTTTGCACAGTTAGTAAGTGTCTATGTACACTTGCAGTAATAATTTCCTTTCCTTTAATCGTGGTAATGAGGCCAGCTGTCTTTGCTTCAATGAGATGTTTAAGGCCGCGCGCGCACTGTGGCAAGTCAGAGTCAGAACCAACTATAACCATTACTCTTCTTGGGCTTTTCATATAATTTTCTCCATAGGTTGTGAATAGGTTGTGAAAAGGACAAATCAAGTAAAATATACCAAAAGATCATTAAATATGCAAGTAAAAAAAACATAACTACTCACTATGTCTGCATTATTTTTAAGCGCATATGGAATATGTAGTAATTATTAGCACAATTTAACTTAAAAAAAATATGTTTGAGTGAAGCGAGTTTAAAATTTTTGTTTAAAATTTTTGTTAAATTGTGCGTAAAAAATTGCCCAATATTCCATCCTAAGCGAAAAAGTGATGTAGATATAGTAAGTAGTTACAAAAAAAACACTCTCATAAGTTGAGAGTGTTATTAATGAAATATTTTATGTTGTACTATTTAGTAATAATAGCCTTAAAGAGTTTATCTGCTTGTAAGTCCGTTTTCCAGTCAACTTTTGTATCACTAATATTTCTGGTATAGAATGCATCTCCTTCTGTTTTTTCTATATTGCTGGCAAGGCTTACAAAAACTTCAAGATTATCAATGTCATTACCCGGTTGCTTTTGAACATAAAGCGAATAAGCATCCTTGTTATCTACGTCAATAATGTAACCTGGAAGTTCATAGGAAATTTGAAATTCATACGATGTTCCGGGTTTAATTTCTAAGGTTGCACCGAACGAAGTTTTACCAAGCTCGTTTTCTATATCAATATTATTTAAGTTGGTTGAAGAGCTAATAATTCTTGATCCAAGTGGTGTAAATACTCTGATGTAATTTTTGTAGTTTCGACTATCGTTATTCTTTACATAAACATATTTAACTCTTAGTTTAGCAATTAATTTATCGCCTTTTTGCTCAACTTCATAATGTGCAGTTTCACTAATATTTTCATTTAATCTTTGTGCAGGAATATTCGCATCTACTATCATTAAATAATCACCATTAGTCTTTTTCAATTCTCCTGACCAATTTTGAATTGAAAGTAGATCCTGTAAGTCCGTATTTTTTGAGTATACTAAGATGTTTTTATTATCTGCATTATTAGCCAAGATCATCCCAAGTTCAGGCCAACTTGAAAATGGAAGGTCAAATAATCTAAGCTGAACTGTTTTTACGATTTCTGCAATCAGTAGCTTTTGGTTAGTATATTTTCCTGCTTGTAAATATTTCTTATCCAACTCTTCCTCATATAGTCTAACGAAGTTATCTTTTGTATAGGTAACATTATCTACCTCAACAGGTCCAGTAATTGATAGTAAGTCAAGAGTCAATTCTGGAGTTAATCCAATAACACCGTCAAAGTTCAAGCTACAATCAGAGATTGGACACTCATCTGATTTATTATTTTTTGTTATATTTAATAATTTAGTTTTGTATAATTGTTCTGCATTCTTGGCACTAGTTGGCCAATCTGGACTCCAGTTAGCATCTCTTAATAGCCAATTATCACTACCCGTTAATTCTTTTATTATCTTAGGGGGGTCAATTTTTTCAACTTTTTTTGACTGAATATCTAAATGGTTTGTGTCATAAAGCTCATAACTAATAATTTCTCCTCTATCAAATTCTAGAATAGCATATGTTCCAATCGTACCACCAATCGGTCTTAGTCTATCTGAATTTTGAAGTAGTACTAAATATCTAGCCTTCTGAGGGTATCCAACTAATGTCGGCATTATTTTTGTTAAAGGTACTATCTTATTTATAACATCACGACCTTGAGTAAGTTTATCCTTTAGTGCAGAGACATCATCCTTGATAAACCAAAGTAATCCATTTGTTTTAACATTGTTTAGGTTGTTGCCCGCCTCATTTATGTTTAATTCGATATCTTTTAGCTTACCACCAGATTTTGTAATCTTTTCTAGTAAATCTGCTTTCTTATTTGGGGTTAAGTTTGTTAAGTTAGTTGCAGTTTCCGTATCCAATATTGCTTGTAAATCAAGCGAGAAAGAAGAAGAATTACTAATTGCTAAACTTACTTTTTCACCAGTCAAGAGCAAGTTTTCAATATTCTGAAGTTCTGAGTCAAGAAACGGTATGCGACTTGCTATAAGACCTTCCTGAATTTTAGTTACTTTGTTGATAGCTAGAGAAAAGTTGTGAGAGGCTAAGTCTGCCTGATGTATAGCATTGCTAAAGTCAAACTTTTTTGCGAGGCTTATTGACGTCTCTAGTCCATTTTTACCAGATATACCATACTGGTAGGATTGTTTGATATCTAGTGCGTAACTAGCAAATAACATAATTGCTAGAATTGGTAATGTTAAGAGAAACACACCAAAATATTTAAGAGCTAATATAAGTTTGTCTCTATCAATATTTAGTTTGAATGATTCCTTTACCTCTTGATTGCTATTTTTAGAGCCAATAATGATGTTGTTATCTGAACCTTGTTTGCTATTTTGTTGTTCTATTTTTTGTGGTTCCATAGTTATTATTTATTTATGCTATAAGGCCTTTGACATCATAT
Organism: Patescibacteria group bacterium; assembly: GCA_016784175.1. Lineage (GTDB taxonomy): Bacteria > Patescibacteriota > Patescibacteriia > Patescibacteriales > BS150m-G62 > BS150m-G62. The sequence goes on from JADHVC010000002.1 coordinate 51,959, forward strand.
TCTTAGTTTTAAAATTTATGATATTATATTTTTGTTTTGTTAGGATATTTTTATATAACCTCTCTGTTTTATCCGTAATTTTATCCCAGTCGTAATTCTCTTCCACAACTTGCTTGCCCTTTTCTTTATATTTTTTTACTAATTTTGGTTTTTTTAATAAGTAGTCTAATTGTTTTTTCATACTAGGAACATTCTTATTTTCAAAATAGAATCCATTATTCAAAACTGCTTCTCTATTTTCTGGGATATTACTCACTAGTACGGTATTCTTGCTTGCTAAGGATTCAAGTAATGCGATCGACAATCCTTCTGATGTAGAGGGTTGAACGAATAGATATGCATTAGAGAATAGCTCAACTAGGTTGCTGCCAGTTTGATTGTTGGTAAAGATAATGTTTGGATTTTTCTGCGCAATTTTTTTAAGATAAGTTACATATTCGTTTGTGTATGAGCTTGCCCCGACAATTACTAGTTTCTTGTCAGTTTTTAGAAGGTTATATGCATTAATTAAGAAGTGTATTCCTTTATGCTCAATCAATCTTGAAACGCTTAGTATGTAGCTATCTTTTGTAAGGCCCCATTTCTTCTTTATTGCATGGGCATTCTTTGATTGCATAAGCTCAACTCCATTTGGAATATAGATTGCGTCAGTATTGTATGTTTTTTTTGCGTATCTAGCTAAGCCTTTCGAAACTGTAATTGTTTTGTTTGGTAGTGTACAAGCAACAAACTCTCCAAATCGCAAGTATGTTCTAGCCAAAAATCCCCATTTTTGATGATAGTAGTCTTGACAATGAAAAGTTGCAATTATTTTAGTTCTTGGTTTCAATACTCGTGCAAGCCAAATTAGAGAAGATGGTCCAATCGAGTGAAAATGAATTATATCTGGCTTTTGGGTTATTAGATGCAGACAAGCTAAGAAAGTGTGACTAATTGCTTCTAGGTGCTTTTTCTTCATGCTCGGTAAGCTAATTAAATTCACTCCCTTGTAGCTGGTTTTATTTTTAGCGGTATAGGTTGATCGAGTATAGATTGTTACATTGTTCCCACGTCTAACTAGACGGGTTGCAAGCATTTCAACATGCTTTTCCACCCCACCTCCAATTGACGGTATTCCTTTTTGACCAATTATGTGTATGTTCATTTTAACTGTAATCTTGATGAATATTTGCTAAAAATTAATTTGTATGACCTTAGCATATAAGAAAAAAAATGTCAAGGGTTTTTTAGGTAGATACTCACTATACCTCCATTATTTTTGAGCGCATATGGAATATGTAGTAATTTTTAGCACAATTTAACCTAAAAAATTTTATGTTTGAGTAAAGCGAGTTTAAAATTTTTGTTAAATTGTGCGTAAAAAATTGCCCAATATTCCATCCTAAGCGAAAAAGTGATTCAGGCATAGTGAGTATCTACCTTTTTAGAAACTTGAATTTTTCTTTGCATATTCTTGCTTTTTTAATTCAATTAACTTCGAATAAATCCCAGCAATACTGTTATAATAGTCTTGCTTATTAAAGGATTTAGCTTTTAAATAGGCATTCTCGCCAATTTCCTTTAAGTTGTAATTACTAAGTTCCATTATCTTGAATTTTAAGTCATTTACATCTCCAAGTTTAAATAGGAAGCCGTTTACGCCATGCTCAATTATCTCTTTAATTCCGCCTATGTTAGTAACTATTATTGGTTTTTTTAACGCCATTGCCTCCAATATTGTAAGTGGCATATTCTCTGGCCAAATAGACGGCACGATAACAGCTGTAGCATTGTTAATAATGTTTTTTAGACTATCTCCATATTTTGGGCCCACTAGTTTAATATTTGTAATATTCCTGCTTTCGATTATCTCTGAATATTTTTTATAATCCGGTCCTGTACCAACTATAATGAGACTAGACTTGTGATCGCTAAATGCATCAATGAGAACATCTATCCCTTTTTCTTCCGATATTCTTCCAAAATACAAATAATAGCTTTTATCATGTTTATTTGAAAAATCTCGTTGATTATTGATATTACCTAAATTGGTGAAATTATTCAAGGTTTGAATTTTATTTGAGTTCACTCCAAATTTAATGCAAGTATTTCGAAGGTAATCAGATGGAGTAATAAACAGATCAACTTTTTCGTAGGTTTTTAAAAAAACATTATGCAAATAAGCCTCTAACATAGCCAATAAGCTTTTTTTGTAAGAGTTTTTAGCACACTTTTTTAATAAACAATTATAATATTTTTGACCAATACATGAATTACATATTTTGCCTTGGCTAAAAAGCTGATAATTCGGACAAATTATTTTGTAGTCATGAAGAGTCATAACCATTGGAATATTGTGCTTCTTGATTGTATTTATGATTGCTGGGGATAACTGATGATAAATATTATGCATATGCACAATGTCTGGCCGTTCTGCCTCTAGTAAGCTATCTAATTTTTTTTGAGCATCAAAATTATAAAATATTTTAAAGATATTCACTAAGCTAAATTTTTCCAGATTAACTTGTTTGGCAAAATATTTACCGTATTTGGAAAATTCATTGCGCGAATCATTCATGGAAAAATGAATTACTTCGTGTCCATGAGATTTTAGTAATTCTGACAACTCTAAATAGTGGCGCTCAGCCCCACCTCGTAAATAATGAAATTTATTAATTTGAAGTATTTTCATATAAGATACTGATTAGTGCAAATTAATTAACTCTTAAAAAAGACACAAGAATGACATTTGGTTTTTTTTTCAGGTTTAACTCCAGTGTTATTAAAATAATCTCGTGCGTTTCTATAATCCTCATTGTTGTAGATATCGGATACAGGGCTGGTGGCTACATTCCCAAAGTTATTTTCAGTGTGTTCATAGAAATTGCAACATGGTTGTAATGTACCGTCCCATTTAAATGATGGATTACCGTACAACCAAAAACAATTCTTTTTTATTGGTGTTGGAACTTTATATTTTGGTGTTACATCGTCTTTCAGTGTAAATAAATCAACCTTCAAACTTTCTACAAATTTTTTCATTTCAATGATTTCATTCTCGGTTGTATGTTTAAATCTAATCATTTGTATTTCTAGTTTAGGGTACTTCGAATTTTGTATCTTTTTTTCGCTATTTATTAATCTAATGTTTTTTATTACGGTTTCAAAGTTTCCGCCTACCCTATAGTCATTGTATATTTTGCTATTTGGACCATCTAAGCTAACAATTAAGTGAGTTAATTTATTTTTTACAAGGTTGGCAGCTAGTGGTTCTGGCAAGTAGTTTAAATTCGAACTAATTACAGACCCGATTTTTCTTTTTGTTAGATATTCTATCATTTCGGCAATTTGTGGATATATTAAAGGTTCACCAAGGGAGTATAGTGATACTTTTACTAAATATTTTTCTAGCTCATTAATAATTTTTTCAAATAAGCTAAAATCCATTTGCCCAAGTTCTTTATTATCATTTAGCTCTGCTCTATCGGCAGCATGCAAACAGCCCTTGCAACGAAGGTTACACTTATTTGTTGGCTCTATTTTTACGAAATACGGTTTAGATCTGACTGTGACCTTACCAAGTCTTCGTTCTAAAAGTGCTAGTACAATATTAAACATCTTAGTGATATTTAGGTATGGCATGGTACTACTCCAGTGCCTTTTAACAACGCTTAAAAGCAATGTATTATAGTTTTTGTATTGCAGGTTGATCATTTGTTAATTTAAAAGTAATATTAATATATACTATGATAAATTATTTAATCATAAAAATTAAAAATAGTCAAGAGCTAGCCTTGTTTTCTGTTACTGCTTTGTTGCTCTTCTTGCTCATGTTCTTTTTGGGTACTACAACGCTCGCAATTAAATTCATCCTAATTATTATTATTGGCTTGATTCCAGTGTTCTTTAAGAAGCCAATTATTTTTTTATATTTTTTGTTTCTTGTTACGCCAAGTTTACGCGTTCTTACTCGAGATGAACTAATATTCCAAAATTATGGAATCAATTTTAACGTATTAATTCACTTGTCTCTGCTATTTTACGGATCTTTGATGGCTTGGCGGTCAAGAAGTCAGTTACTAGTTTATGTTAAAAAGTATCAATTTATTAGTTATTTTGCTGTTTTTTTATTTTTATCTGGTGCAAGTATTTTTTATTCGCTAGATAGGCCAAGTACATTAGATCAGTTTGTTAGGTTATGTAGTTCGTCTTTTGGAATCTTTTTCTTTGCCTTACTCGCAATAAACACAAGAAAAGATTTTTATAATCTTATTTATTGCATAGTGCTAGGTTTAATTGTTCCTAGTATAGTTGGGTACTACGAATTTTTTGCGGGTACGGGTTGGTATGACCCGTCGATGAGAACTTATAGGATCGACAGTACTTTTACACACCCAGTTATTTTTTCTGGATATCTATTGTTGGCTATGCCAATTTTATATGCTTTAGTGGAGGACAAGATTAAAAATAGAGTAAAAGTTGGTTTGTTCGCGTTCTTAGGTAATAACCTATTCTTTGTGATTGCAAGCTTGACACGTGGTATTTGGAATGCAGGGGCTGCAATGTTACTTGTTTTTGGTGGCATAAAGAGCAGGAAGACACTTGTGGCTGGAATTTTAATCTTTGTTCTGACTTTTATGTTTATCGAACCTCTCAAGCAAAGAGTTTATGATACATTTAGACCTAGTCCAGATAGTTCTTTTCAAACAAGACTAGATATTATAAAGACAACCTTTCCTGCTTTTTGGAGTGCACCATTTTTGGGTTATGGTTTTGGTGCATTTGAAGTTATCCACTTGCGTTACAATGAAGATGCACGTTTTTGGCCGTCGCTACAAGCACATAACGATTACCTAAGAATTTTAATTGAGCTTGGTGTAATAGGTGCAATTCTATATCTATCTATTTTTATTTCTTTGTTATTGCTTATTAGAAGGTTATATTTAGGTGCTGATAGTAAAGAACTTCAAAATTATTATTTCAGTCTAGTTTTAATTTGGATAGCGGCTGGTACAATTTCCTTAAGTGATAATTTTTTAAGAATAGTAGAGTTCCAACAGATCGCCTGGGCTTACACTGGAGCGGTCTTAGCCTTTGGGTTAGTAAAGAAAGAAAGTACGCACAAAAAAAGATAGGTAACTACTCACTATACCTGCATCACCTTTTCGCTTAGGATGTAATATTGGGCAATTTTTTACGCACAAGTTAACAAAAATTTTAAATTCGCTTCACTCAAACATAAAATTTTTTAAGTTATATTCTGCTAAAAATTACTACATATTCCATATGCGCTCAAAAATAATGCAGGTATAGTGAGTAGTTACAAAGATAGTGTAGTTAGTCTTAGTAAGAATAAAAATAGCGAATATAAAAAAAAGAGGCGATCAGTCTAAGACTGATCGCCTTTGTTGTTGGTGGCTTACGCCGCCTTTTGTTTGAGGTTGTGTTTATTTATTTGCAACCACCATTGCTCTAGATCTGGTCGGGAAATACCCAACCATCGGCCAACGATTCTGCGATGGCCGTGCTGACTTTGTTTTCGACCACTTTGAACCGAATTTCAAACTTGTCTCCTTTTTGGAAGAGCATCGTGTTTTTTTCACCGCGTCCACCACAAGCCCACTCCATTATTCCCCAATAAGCATTGGGGTCCAGTTTTCCAACTGGAAGGGTAGAGAAATTTACCCCCATAATGAAAGATGACGACTTGTCGCGGCTGTTCTTAAATGTGAATGTTGCTGGGAGTCGATCCTGAAAGTCCCCATTTGCAACACTCCGTGGTGCTCGCCAGCCATTCATGGCTGTCCCTAAGGTCGGGTAACTATGTGCATACATTTCCAACCCTTTCCACATAAACTGGCCGGGTGGATGTATGCCCTGTTTCGTCACGCGGTTCCAGAGCACTTTCAGCTGGACATCCCCGTTTTCCAACATTGTTATTTTTCGGAACGAATCGTTAATCATCGTTCCGCTTTGCTCCGAAAAGCTTGAACTTTCATTCCAGTTCTCAGCATGTGCTGAGCCGGTGAAAACCAGTAGCACGAATGCCATTACAGCCAACACTTTTCTCAACGCTTTCATCTTGGTTCTCCCTTCAGTTCGTTGGATTGAATTGCAATTTTTTTAAGATACAGTAAAAATTTTAATGATATCCTCCTTTAATTTGATTGTGATTGTAAAGATCGTATTCAGCCCTCAATTCATAGAACTTAGCCTTTGTTTTAGTATAAGTCAATAAATAGAGGGTTGAATGTTTATAATTCAACTACCTCTTTTCCATCTTCAGTAAAATAAGCATCAGGCTCACCATTTTCTTCTTTCTTTTTTTTCTTGTTTTTACCTAATGAAAAGTTGATATGAATTTTAGCTTCAGGGAATAAGTAACAAAACCAAGTGCCAATAATAAGCCCAGATACAAAGGCTAACGCAAGGTTAGCAAATATATTCGGTTTAACTGGCCAATTACTAGTTATTGGTTGATCGATGATTGTAACTTTTACTTTGTTACCGCTACCATGATAAATGGTGTGTTTTGTTTTGAGAATATAACTTACCGCTTGCACGATCTGTTCCGCTTGGTCTCTTTTCACACTATAAGCATCGATGGTTATAATCCCGGTATCTCGCAATACTTTAGTTTCAACAGTCTTTTGCCATTGTTTCTTTCGTTTTTGCTCATCTTGACTAAAATTATCGTCAATTCTAAAACCAGAGTTCATTACATTGTCTAAAAACGAAGATGAATATATAACCTGAGTTAAAATGTCACTTAAATATTGCGCCGATTTAGACGAAGTATAGTAATCTAAACTTTCCTTACCTTCTTGAATAACAAGTAGGTTCATTGTTGACCTATATTTTAATGGTTGAACGATAGTTATGATAGATGCAAAAAAACACATAATTAAAGTAATAGAGATTATATTACGCCAATTTTTAGTGATTATTTGCCAAATATTTAAATTATTTTGTTCCATTTTTTTGTTAGTATTTTATAATAAAGGATCCTAGCATATATTTTTATTTATGTCAAGCTTTTGTAGCTATTCTGTATATGCTATGATAAATGTATGTCAATATCACGCATAAAAGATATAAAATTTTCTAGTAAGATTCTAATAATCGCTACTCGATACTTTCCTCATCCATCAGGTCCAGCTGAAGCGGTGAGGCAAATTACTAATCAAATCGATACAGTTAAATTTGACTTGATTACAATTAAGGAGAGTAGAGATTTATCTCGGTTTGATAGAATAGATATGGTTAATGTACATAGGTTTGGTATTGGAAATAGAATTATTGACCAATACTTACTTGCTTTTTTTGGCCATATGTTTGCAAAAAGACTTCATGATAATCGTCAGTATTCGGCTATTTGGGGCATCGGCTCAGATTACGGTGCAACTGCTGCTGCTTCCTTTAAGATCAAAAATCCAGAAATCCCATTTTTACTTACCATTCAAGACGAAGATGACCCTAAACATATCAGAAAGAGGATCGGTTTAGTTGATCCATGGTTTCGGCGTATATTTGCTTCGGCTGACCATATTCAGTGTGTGAACGATGTTCTAATGCGATGGGCAAGGAGAATGGGGGCAACTTGCGAAGTTAGCATTGTTCCAAATGGAATTAATTTCGAAGAGTTTTATAAGGGAAGATTAAGAGAATTTTACATTGACGATTTAAAAGGTCGACTTGGTATTACTCCTTCAGAGAAGGTTATTATAACTTCTAGGTTTCCTAATATTACATGGACAAAGAATTTGATACGAGCAATTGCCTTACTAAGAGATATGGATGGAGTAAAAATTAAGTTATTAGTTCATGATTATGGTCATAGACGGTTTTTTTTAAGGAGAGAGGCAAAAAGTAGGGGTGTGGAAAAGCAGATTATTTTTTTAAAGCAAATTGATCATGATGAAATGCCAAGTTATCTTTGGATTAGCGATATGTATTTTGTAACCTCAAAGGTCATTCCTCCCAATACAGATTTACTTGAAGCAATGGCTGCAAAAGTGCCTATTTTTAGTCCTCGGGGTTCGATGGCACCAATATTCTTTAGGGATGTTGATACTGGCTTTTATTACAATCCTAATGAGTCTTTAAGTATTGCAGAGAAAATCAGAATGATTATTGATGAGACCGAATTACGAAATCAGATTATTATAAACGGAGAAAGAGTTGCTCGCGAGCAATTTAGTTATGAGAAAATAAAAATTGACATTGAAAATATTTTTGACAAGTTGTTTAATAAGGCCAGAAAAAGACGCGGTATTATTAGGGAGTAAGTTACTGACCATAAGTTAACCTTAGTAACTACTCACTATATCTACATCACTTTTTTACTTAGGATGAAATATTGGGCAATTTTTTACACACAATTTAACAAAAATTTTAAACTTGCTTCACTCAAACATAAAATTTTTTAAGTTAAATTCTGCTAAAAATTACTACATATTCCATATGCGCTTAAAAATAATGCAGATATAGTGAGCACTTACTAATCATATTCTTGCAAAAAGTATGATATTTTGTTATTTTGTAGAAGTATGAAAATAGAAGAAAAAATTAAACAAACATTAGACAATATTAGACCGGCGTTGCAGGCAGACGGAGGAGATCTTCGTTTTGTAAAGTTTAGTGATGGAGTTTTGGAAATTGAGCTTGTTGGTGCCTGTGCTGGCTGTCCAATGGCACAACTTACCTTAAAGGATGGTATTGAAGTTGAAGTAATGAAAGCGGTGCCAGAAGTCAAAGAAGTTGTGGCAGTTTAAGCGTCTTCTAAGAGTTTGTATAAAAAAATATGTCAATATATTTTGATCATGCAGCAACAACACCTGTTAGTGAAAGTGTGCTTAATAAAATGCTGCCTTTTTTTAGTGCAAAATTTGGCAATGCGTCTTCGGTGCATAATTTTGGGCACGAAGCATTATTGGCTGTTGATGAGGCTAGGGGGACAATTAAGAACTTTTTTAATTGTGAGGTTGATGAGATAGTTTTTACTTCTGGTGCTACCGAAGCTAATAATCTTTGTTTGAGTGGGATAATAAAGAGCGCCAAAAGTAGGGAAATAGAGGTGCCAAAAATTATAATATCAGACATTGAACATCCCTCTGTAATAGAAACTTGTAAAGAGTTGGAAGGTCAAGGGGTTACACTAGAATACCTCAAAGTCAATAAGGATGGGCTAGTAAGCGTTGAAGACTTAGTTGCAAAAATCGACGAAAATACTGTTTTGGTCAGTATTATGTATGTAAATAATGAGATAGGTTCAATTCAACCTATTAGGGAGTTAGGAAAAGCTATAAAAAAAATTAACGAAAATAACGACAAGGCTTGGCGACAGGCAAAAGTAGACAAAAGAGGGACACGACCAAACAAAATTGTATTCCATACGGACGCTACTCAAGCTATACGGTACTTAAATTGCGATATGGACTGGAACTATATTGATGCTTTAACTTTTTCTGGGCATAAAATATATGGACCAAAAGGAATCGGAGCTTTAATTTGCAAAGCCAATGTTGAAATTGAACCTATAATTTTTGGAGGCGGTCAAGAAGGTGGTAAGCGATCAGGTACGCTAAATGTGCCTGGTATTGTTGGTTTAGGTAAATCGATCGACGATATTAAGAAATTTAGCCAGCCAATGGATTTAAAGAAAATCGAAGATCTTAGACAATCGTTGGTTGACAAAATAAGTTCCGAATTTTTTGATATTGTATTAAACGGTAATTATGAAAAAGCTTTGCCAAATATTATAAATTTTAGAATTAAAAATATTAATGCCGAAAGTTTAATGATTGCTCTCGACATGAAGGGTATTGGTATATCTACCGGATCAGCTTGTTCTCTTAGTAAACTTACTTATTCTCATGTACTTAACGCTATAGGATTAAACGCAGATGAGGCTAGGTCCTCGATTAGAGTTAGTTTAGGAAATGCTAGTACGGAGGATGAGGTTACACAGTTCGCGGCAATATTAAAAGAAGTAATATTGCAAATTAAAAATTTAAAATAGTAGTCTCTTTCTCTCTCTCTGTAAATACTCACTATATCTGCATCACTTTTTCGCTTAGGATGGAATATTGGGCAATTTTTTACGCAAAATTTAACAAAAATTTTAAACTCGCTTCACTTAAACATAAAATTTTTTAAGTTAAATTCTGCTAAAAATTACTACATATTCCATGTGCGCTCAAAAATAATACAGACATAGTGAGCAGTTACCACTTTCTCTAAGAGCTTAAAATAAATTTTGATTGATGGTTTTTTTTAATAGACTTCGAGTGAGTCGTGGATGTCTTAAAGTGTTTTTTGTAATTGTGTTAATTTTAAAAAGTTTGAAACAACGTCTACCATCCTTTATGTGCTGGAAGGCGACTAAGTTTAGGTAATTTGCCAGCATTTTTGGGTTTATTCCGTTGTTAATTAAACCAACAAAAGCATTGGTTATATTATTTGCATTAATTGAAATCGTTACTGGTATGCCTTGTTCAACAAGATCAGTAGACTTTTTTAGTAAGATAATCTCAGGGGTATCCAATGAGATGAAGTTTGGTTTTTCACGTAAAAAAATACTTACAATTGACTTATTATAGCTTGTGCTTAAAATTTGATGTATACCGTCTAGCTCATCTTCAATATGTTTTTCGACTGAATAAATATCCTTGTAAGGGCTATTTAAATAATTTAACAAGCTGTAAAGAGTAGTCGTTAGTCCAGACCCAGCTTCTCCTATTAGTAAATTTATTTTATCTGGAATAAAAATATTTTCTTCTATAAGATTGAGTTCTTTGTCTTTAAATCCAATCTTGTTAATTGGAATTTGTCTAAAATTATTTTTTGAGATATTTATAATATATCTGATGCCATTTTCTTTTTTGTATATTTCTGAGCTGTAGATAAATGAGGTATTGTTGATTAGTTGCTTGCGTCTTTCTGAGCAAAAGTGCATTAAATTATCAATAAAATCATTTTGTTCGCGTGGATTTATTGTGAAGTGTTGATCAACTTGTTTGTCGATTATTCGAATATCTAAAACACCATCCACTTGGTCAATATCAATAATGTTTGCATTGCTTATTGTAGCGTAATCTATTAATTTTTGTAGAAGATTGCATGTGGACATATAAATAATCATATCATTGATTTTCTCTAAAGACTATAGTCAATAAAAAATAATCATGGTAAATTATAGTAAGATACATGAAAAATAATAATAATGTTAAAGATTTGAATAAGCAATTATTTAGCGGAGCCGTGAAAGTCCTACGTAATAGTTATATACGCTATTTGTGCTATGTTGCTATTTTGATAAATCTTCTAAACTGGCTATCGTCCTACTATATTGTGTCTAGAATAGATCATGACTTAATGATCCTACATTATAATGTAAAGTTCGGTATTGATTATATTGGAGAAGTTGGAAAAATATATAATTTTCCGCTAGTTGGATTTATAGTAATCTTGGTGAATTTGAGTATCTATCTGTTTTCAAAAAGAGACTATAAATTTTTAGGGTATACACTTTTGGTTGTATCAATATTGGTTAATATTTTCATCTTAATGTCTTTGGGTCCAATTTATTTAATTAATTTAAGCTAACTATGCAAGATTTTTTTATAATTAAAATACTGCTTTTAACAACCTTGTCGTTTATTTTTACTATTTTGTGGACACCGTTACTAACTCATTTTTTGTATAAATATAAGGTTGGGAAGCAAATTAGAAATACTGGAGTAACACCTCTATTTTCCAAAATGCATGCTAAAAAACAAGGTACCCCAACTATGGGCGGATTGCTTGTGTGGGTGACAGTGTTAATATTTAGTTTTTTGTTTTTTTATTTAGCAAAATTTTTTCCTGATACTATTCTCGAGCAACTAAACTTTTTATCAAGAAAAGAGACATTCCTCCCTTTGGGCGTATTGGTCGCAACTGCTATTGTTGGACTTGTTGATGATTGGGTCGACTTAAAAGGAGATAAAAAAGGCGGATTTGGTGTGGCACGAAGATTGTTTATTTATTCATGCATAGCTTTTATAGGTGCTTATTGGTTTTATTATAAATTGGATTGGGATTTATTTCATATTCCATTTGTTGGGAGTATTGAATTGGGAGCATGGTATATTCTTGTTTTCCTGTTTGTTATTGTTGCTAGTGCCTTTTCTGTTAATGAAACAGATGGTTTAGATGGATTGGCGGGTGGTGCTTTATTGACCTCATATTCTGCTTATGGAGTTATTGCTTTTTCTATGGGGAAGTATGATCTAGCTACATTTTGCGGAGTTCTTGTGGGTGCACTTCTTGCTTTTTTATGGTTTAATATTAATCCAGCTCGTTTTTTTATGGGAGATACTGGAGCAATGAGTATGGGTATAACTCTTGGTGTTATTGCCATGCTTACAAATACTGCCTTGATACTACCAATTATAGGGTTAATTTTTGTTATTGAGTCTATCTCGGT
>JADHVC010000027.1 GCA_016784175.1 Patescibacteria group bacterium
GCAATTTTTTACGCACAATTTAACAAAAATTTTAAACTCGCTTCACTCAAACATAAAATTTTTTAAGTTAAATTGTGCTAAAAATTACTACATATTCCATATGCGCTCAAAAATAATGCAGACATAGTGAGCAGTTACATAAAAAAAACTACTTAAAATATTATTAAGTAGTTATGAATAAAGAGCTGACTTTGATGAGTTTGAATTTATTCTGTTCTTACTTTAACGAAGAAGTAAATATCACTAGGGCTCTCTCTTTGCGCATTTTTTGCTGATGCAAGTCGTTCTCCCTCTTCCCGGGTCCTAACTGTGATATGACCTAAGACGATGCCATTTTTTGCAGGGTCTCTTTCTTCTACTTCAATGTGTTCTTTTGGGGCCATTGATATTTCTCCAGTGGTATTTTGTTAAGCAATGCATTCAGCTGCTGGATTGAAAATAGAGCAATACCCTCTATCGCCAGTCTCAGTTCTTTTTCTTTGTTCTAGCTCCCTTGTTCGAAGCGCTGCTTCGAGAGTGGATGTATCGGCGACTACGATCGGTGGAATGTCGGAGGTTAGTCTGTGGTGAAAAACGACTCTAAAGCTATCGCGTGGTGCTTGAAGTATTCTAGTATCGATGGGCATAAATGACTCCTTGCTAAAGGTTGAATATAAGGAACGATGTTGTGTATTTTATAGCATCTACAATGCAGTTGCTATTAAAAGCTAAGTTAATAAAAATTTGTTTCAAAGAGCAAGATAATAAACATATTAGTCTAGTTTTAAAATTATGTCAACTGTGAGTAACAAAAAAATTTCCATCATTATTCCAATCTTTAATCAAGCTGATAAAATAGAGAATTGTTTAAAGAGTATTTATAATCAAAGTTACAATAATTATGAGGTCATTATGATTAATGACGGTTCAACTGATGGAGTGGAGCTAAAGATTGAAAATTTACCATTTAGATTTAAGAGCTTTAAGTTTTTTAGTCAGAAGAATCAAGGTGCCAATGTTGCTCGTAATTGTGGTTTTAAAGAAGCAAGCGGGGATTATTTATTATTTTGTGATGCGGATATAACGATGGAGTCTGGGATGTTGGAATCTATGATTACGGTACTCGAGATGAATAGCCAAATTAGTTATGTATATTCTTCGTTTTATTGGGGTAATAAATTATTTAGGTTGTTTGAGTTTGATAGTGATAAGCTTAAAAAAATGCCATTCATTCATACTACTTCGCTTATTAGAAAAGAAAAGTTCCCTGGCTTTAATATACAGCTAAAGCGTTTGCAAGATTGGGATTTGTGGTTAACTATGTTAGAGCAGGGAAGCGTGGGGGCATGGATCGATAAGCCATTGTTTAGAGTTGAAACAGGTGGAACTATGAGCAATTGGTTGCCAAGCTTTGCTTATAAGCTATTTCCTTTTTTGCCTAGTGTAAAGAAGTATAATAGAGCTGTCGAGACTATTAAGGAGAAGCATTGTTTGAATAAATAAAGACTATTTAAAAGTGATATGTTGAGTCTATATAACATTAATTTTAAATATTTATTGTACATATTGAGTGCTATTTGTGGCATTGAGGTGCTATCTTTTGTGGCATATTTAGTTCCTGGATTTAGTAATGTAATATTTTTTTGGGTTAGTTTTGTATTTTTGGTAATTGGTTTAATTAGACTTGAGTTTGCTTTTTATATTTTATTAATAGAATTGTTTATTGGATCGAAGGGTTATTTAATTTATTTTGAGGGAGATGGATTAATAATGCCAATTAGAATAATTTTTTGGTTGATTTTTATGGGTCTGTGGTTTTCAAAGATTTTAGTGCCAATTATTAAAAAAGAGAAAAGTTACACTGAAAGCATTTTATTTTTAAAGTCGAATTATTTTAATTATTATGTAGTATTGGGACTGTTTGTTGTTATTGGGATATTTAACGGATATTTAAATCGAAATACACTTGATGATATATTTTTTGATTTTAATGGATGGCTGTATTTTTTGTTGGTATTCCCCGCATATAATGTTTTACTAAAAAAGAATAGGTTAAATGAGCTAGCTCTTGTCTTTGCAAGTTCTATGTTGTGGATAAGCTTTAAAACTTACTTAATCCTTTATATATTCTCTCATAATTTTGCTTTTTTATCAGTTGTCTATAAATGGATAAGGACTACTGGGGTGGGTGAGATTACTTTAGTGCAAGATGGTTTTTATCGAATATTCTTTCAGTCACATGTTTTTGTTTTAGCGGCTTTTTTTGTAGTTTTGGCTTCTTTTGCTAGTAATGTAAAGTTTGAAAAACTAAAGATTAAAACTTTAATAGGCTATATACTTGTAAGTGCTTGTTTATTATCGGTTATCATAATTACTTTGTCTCGCAGCTTTTGGATCGGTTTAATAGTTGGTTTATCGGTTTTTGTATATTTTGAGGTATTTATTTTTAGATGCACTTTAAAGGAAATTATTGTTAATAAAGTATATTTAATTTTAATTTTTGTTATTAGTGTGTTAATGATTGTGTCGGTAATGAAGTTTCCTTATCCTCAGGTAGCTGGTAATTACAGTACAACTAACTCATTAGTTAATAGAGCTAAAATACAAAATGGGGAAGATGCGGTGTCATCTCGTTGGGCACTTTTGCCAGAGCTTTGGCAAAAGATTGACGAATCAGTATTGGTGGGTGGCGGTTTTGGCACGACTGTTACGTATATTAGTAGTGATCCCCGAGTTCAAGCATCATCGGCAATAGGATCCTATACTACTTATGCTTTTGAATGGGGATGGCTAGATATTTGGCTTAAAATTGGTTTATTTGGTCTTTTGGCTTATTTAGCATTGGTCGGGAGGATTTTGATAGATGGACTTAGTTATATTAGGCAGCATAAGAACAGTCGTTTAGTTTATGGCCTATTCCTAAGTTTAATTTGTGTAGTAATAGTGAGTATTTTTAGTCCATATTTTAATCACCCACTAGGGATTGGTTTGTTAATAACTATAACTATTTTATATGACATCATTATACACAAGGTTTAAGAGTGTGGCTGAACAACATAAAGACAAGAAAGCAGTTTGCTTTAAGCGAGAGCGTATTTGGTGTAATTTTTCTTATAGCCAATTATTAGAACAGGTAGATAAATTTGCTAATGGTTTAATTGCATTAGGGCTAAAGACAGGTGATAGAGTGGCAATTATGAGTGAAAATTGCCCTGAGTGGTTAATTACAGACCTTGCTGTTAATAAAATATGTGCAATTAGTGTTCCAATCCATGCAACATCTAAAAATGATTATGTTGAGTATGTTATTGAGGATGCTGATTGCAGTGTGATTGTGATAAGTATAAGTGTTTATGAGAAATATACAAAGTTATTCAATGATATTAAAAAAATAAAAATAATTGTAGTTGGTGGTACTAATATTTCTTCTTCTAACAATTTTTACTTAATACGCGATGTTTTAGAATTGGGCATGAATTTCTCTTATGACGACAAATTGAGTCATGAATTGGCTAGTATTCTTTATACATCTGGTACTACAGGTGTGTCAAAGGGAGTTATGCTGAGCAATGGGAATTTTTTATCTAATATAGAGAGCGCTTCAAAAGAATATGAAGTGGATTCGCGGGATATTTTTCTTTCTTTTTTACCTCTTTCGCATGCTTTAGAGCGAACGTTAGGTAGTTTAATTCCCGTATTGCATGGTTGCACTATATTTTATTCGCAAGGAATTAAATTTCTAAAGGAAGATTTAAAAGTTGCTAAACCAACAGTTTTAATTGGCGTGCCTAAAATTTTTGAACGATTTTATGAAGGCGTTCGAGATGATATTGATCGAAGCCAGGGATTCAAAAAAAAGTTATTTCGTTGGGCATTAAAAAATAAAACAAATATTTTTGCTGATATTTTTGTCTTTGGAAAAATTAGAAAATTGTTTGGTGGAAATATTCGTTTTTGCGTATCAGGTGGAGCCAGTTTGAATCCTCAGATTTTGAAGTTTTTTTTAAATTCGAAAATTTTAATTTCTGAAGGTTATGGATTAACTGAGACTTCGCCAATAATTAGTGCTAATAGGTTAGATGCTATAATACCAGGTTCGGTCGGTAAAGTAATCCCAGGAGTGCAAGTGAAAATTGCTAACAATAAAGAGATTTTAGTAAAGGGACCTAATGTTATGTTGGGGTATTGGAGAAAGGATAGTGAAAATAAGGAGATTTTTGATAAGGATGGTTGGCTCCATACTGGTGATTTAGGGCATCTTGATAAAGAAGGTTTATTGACGATTATTGGGCGCATTAAAGATATAATAGTGACAACAAACGGTAAAAATATTGCTCCAGAAAAGTTAGAGAATTTATTAAATCTAAGCCCATATATTTTACAGTCGTTAATTGTTGGTCATAAGCGATCTAATATAGCCGCTTTGTTAGTAATTAATCAAGCTAGTTTTAAAAAGGGAGATGGTCAAGATATTAATTCTATAATTAAAAATGAGATTGATAAAATAAATGAAAATCTAGATAAATTTGAATGGATAATGAATTATAAGGTAATTAATGATTTATTCAAAGAGGAGAGTGGAGAGTTGACTCCGACTTTAAAATTAAGGAGGTTTGTAATTGAAGATAAATATAAAAAAATAATTAATAGTTTATTTTAATGTAAGTTTGTGCTATAATAAATAAATGTTACGAAAGTTATTATTTATTGTTTCAAGTATAATTTTTTATTGGCCAATTTGGTTATTGTTTTTTTTCTTGAGACCTCTGAGGTTATTTAGTTATATTTTTTTGGTTTATCCAGGTACTGCTGAAGATTTAAAGATTTATTGCCCAATGTGGATAAAGAGGACTGGTTTAGTCGATACTAAGCCGTCTTTTATAGGTTTTGCTAGGTGTGGTAAGTGTGGAAGGGGTTTAGTGCTTGGAATCCCAAACTATATTGCTGAATTAACGAAAAGTAAAGAAAAATGTAAAAGGGTGATACGAAATTTAGAATTAATACAAAGAATCGTTGGAGTTAAATCTGTTGCTATAGCAGGTCAGCTTCCGAGTGTTATGAATAAGTGTGGGGTAAAATTGCCTAAGAATTTTGTGAATGGAGTGCGAGGAACTGTTTTTAGTGTAGTTGAAACAATTTCTCAAGTTTTTTTGAAGCATGACATTCAAAAAGAAAAAGCACAAATTGTAGTAATCGGAGTGGGTTATGTTGGTTCTATATTAATTAAGACTTTGCAACAAATGAAGTATAGCGTAGTTGGTATTGATATAAAAAGAACTAAGGATGGTATTGTTTTGCCTAATGAGGCAGATGCTGTATTGAAAAATTCAAGGGTCGTCGTGGTACTAACGCCACGTGGGTCTGATTTTGTACCTTATATGAAAAAAATAAACAAGAGAGCTGTCGTTATTGATGATACACATCCTAAGATAAAGGTAGGAGATTTGGATTGTGGAAATATATTCTATAAGGTTGCAGTCGGTATGGATGGAGTTGAGTTTTTTCCAAAGTTACCTGGCTATAAAAAAGATTGGGTACCTGGCTGTGTCGTCGAGGCGATGAGTGTAGCTTGTACGGCTGATTTTACTGGTAAAGACCAGCTATTGTTCAATAAACAAACATCCGAGCTTGGATTTTATCCTCATTTAGTAAATTGATTATATGGATTTAATTAATTTGGTAATTTTCTTATCTGCCTTTGCTAATCTTTTTTTAGGATTGTTAATTTACTTTAAAGATAAGGAAAAGTTGATTAATAAAGTTTACGCATTTTTAGCAATAAGTATTTTTACGTGGTCTTTTGGTATGGTTTGTTATCGAGCGACCATTGAGCCAAGTGTTGCTTTATTTTGGTGTCGTTTTCTTTATTCTGCCGCTATTTTTATGGCTGGCAGTTTTTTATATTTTACTTTTGTATTCCCAGAAAACAAAAGGCCAAATTGGATTATAAGCTTTGGGATTCTTGGTGCGCACATTTCTGCTTTTTTTGTAATGTTATTTTCTGATTTTCTGATACAAGGAGTCTTAATTAATCAAAATCAAGAGCATGTAATAGTTTTTGCAAGCTATTATAAGTATATTTATCCGCCATTAGTATCGCTAGCTTTTTTGTGGGGTTACATTAATTTGCTTAGAAAAAGAAATAATAGCAAGGGTATTACAAGATATCAGATAACATTGGTTTTCTTAGGTGCTTTTTTGTCATCAAGTTTTGGTATGATCACAAATTTAATTTTACCTTCTTTGGGCGTATTCGCTTATAATTGGGTTGGTCAAATATTAGCTTTAATTATGGCTGGCTGTATAGCTTATGCAATTGTACGATATAGATTTATGGATATACGTCTTATTGCGAGTAGGATTTATATTTACACATTGATTGGTTCTTTTACATACACAGTGTATTATATATTTGCTATGATTTCTGTGAATTACTTGGGTGGTGTGATGGATTTGCGATCTATTGTGTTCGGTGGACTTATTGCTTTTTCTTATGCAATAGTATTTATACCTCTATTGAATAAAATTCAAGAGTCATCGGATGTTTTGTTTTATCGTGGCTATAATCCGCAACGAATTTTTAAGGATTTAGGGTTACGTTTAAGTAGTGTAATTGATTTAGAGCAGCTGTTTAAAATATTAGACTTAGAGCTTAAGAAGATTTTAGGAGCTGAAGATATAAATGTATTTTTGTTTAAAGCTGTTGGTCAGAAAAAAAAATCCAAACTTAATGCGGATACGGTTTGCTCGTCGGCATATGGGGTATTAAAAACAAGAAAATCTTTAAATAATTATATAACTTCTGATGTTTTTACAAAGAATAAAAAAGTTATAGTGCGTGATGAGTTGAATTATGCTGAAAATAAAAAAGAAGCTCGTAAGCTTGAAAAATACAAAATCGAGATAGTCTCACCTTTGATAATAAGGTCAAAAGTAATTGGTGTTATTTTGTTGGGTCAAAAAAAGTCACAAGGTTCTTACACAAGAGAAGACATTGAATTTTTGGAGGTAATAAGCGCACAAGCCGCAGTCGCCGTTGAAAACGCTTTATTGTATGGTGAAGTAGCAAGGTTTAATAAAAATTTAAGAAGAAAAGTTGAAATGCAGACTCGAGACATTAAGGAAAAGCAAGAGAAGCTTCAAAGACTCTTAAATATGCGTTCTGAATTTTTAGATATCACTTCGCATCAATTACGTACACCAGTTTCGGTAATCAAAGGAGTCTTAAGTATGCTTGAGGAGGATTCTGTGCCAAAAGCTCGAGTTAAGGAATTCATAGGAATGGCTTTTAATAAATCATTGAAATTAGAACAAATTGTGGATGAAATCTTGCGTGCTTCGGAGATGGATTCAGATAACTTTGAATTGAGTTTATCGGCGGTGAATATCGTGCCACTAATCAATGAGATATATAATGAGAAGTTGTTTATCGCGAAAAAGAATGGCATAACTTTAAAATTGGAACTACCTGACATTGAGGTAATGAAGGTAATGAGTGATTTGAAATACATAAAGCATGTTATAATTAATTTAGTGAATAATGCATTACAGTACACCCCAAAAGGTAGTGTTGTTATAAGGTTGAAAGGTTTAAGAGGTCGTGTAATTATAGAGGTAGAGGATACGGGGATAGGCATTCCTAAAAAGGATGTTCCTAAGCTATATAAGAAGTTTTCTAGGGCAGACAATGCTAAAGAAATATTTACCGATGGGTCGGGGCTTGGGTTATATATAATTAAAAAAATAATAGAAGCTCATAAGGGTGCGAGTATTAAAATAAAAAAGACTCAAATTGGAAAAGGTACTACTATGGTGGTGAGCTTACCAGTTGTAAAATAAAATCAGTGTATTAAACTGTTGAATTTAATATGCTATGATGTGATATATGCCAAGAAAAAAGACAGAAATTTTAATAGTAGAGGATGATCCTATGCAGGTCTTAATGTATTCGATCGAGTTTGAGCAATTTAATTATAATGTTTTGTTAGCTAGAGACGGAAAGACTGGACTAAAATCAATTCAAGACTTAAAACCAAAAATAGTTTTGCTTGATTTATTGTTGGGTGATATGAATGGAACCGATGTTTTGCGTGCATTACGAGATAGTGGTAAAATAAAAGATATTAATATAATCGTGATGACAAATTTTACAAAAAAAGGCTTATCTGACGAATGTTTAGAATTGGGTGCAAAAGCTTTTTTGGTGAAAAGTGAGTATACACCAAGAGAGTTAGTAAAAAAAATTACAGATGAGTATTTATAAGTAATATAAAAAGTAGATGCTTAATAAGATAAATAGAAAAAACACAAAAATTTATTATAAGGGAAAAAATAAAAAAGCTATTTTGATATTGAATGGTTTTGCTACATCACTTACTGAAACCGATTTGGTTTTTAATTATTTTAAGAAAAAGGGTTATACGGTTGCAAGGCCAAAATTCCATACAGAATCATTAGGTAGTGAAAAGAGTAGAAAATGTGGTCCTGAAGAGTGGCTTGTTGAAGCAAAGGCTTGGTTAAAAGAGCTTGAAATTGAGTCTGATGGTGTATATATTATTGGATATTCTTTTGGATCAAATTTAGGTGCTTCTTTGCTTGTGAACAATAGAAAAAAAATAAAGGGTTTTGTGGGAATCGAAATGCCAGTTATTTTTAATTGTAAATTTTTATTTTTGGCACGAGTGGTACAACCGATATTTAATTTTTTTAAAATTAAACAAGTTAGAAAAGACAGTGTTTGGTATAGGGGAAAGAAGGCTAATATTGAACTTGAAGAAGAGGGATATTCTTATGTGAGAGTTGATTTAGCTGGACTAATTAGGGATTATGTAAATAAAAGAACTAAAGTTGAATTAATGCGGATTAAAACTCCGTTTCTTATCGTTCAAGCTGTTAAAAGTGATGTTTTAGCTGCAAATAATGCTAAGTATATTTATGATAAATTGATGTCTGAAAAAAAAGAAGTCTATTATGTTCCTCTTGAAAATCATGATTTCAATTTGTTAGATGATGCTAACAAAGTGATTATGCTGGAAAAGATATTTCATTTTATAAATGAAATATAGTCGTTGTTAATTGATCTTCTTGAAATTCATTTTATTATAGTGTAGGGTTATATAATAATTATTTATTAATATCCTCTTTCGCTAAGAGGTTTATGTATGTTTTATGATAGATCGTGTAATAACAAAAGATGCTTTAGATAAATTGGTAAATGAACTAGAGTATCTAACTACGACAAAAAGAAGAGAGATCGCTGATAGAATTCAAAGGGCAAAGGATCTTGGGGATCTAAGTGAAAATGCTGAATACACTGAAGCTAAAGAAGCTCATGGATTTAACGAAGGAAGAATTGGTGAGATTGAGGTTTTGATTAAAAATTCTACCGTTGTTACTGCAAAAAAAAGTGGTAGGATCGGATTGGGGTCAATTGTTAAGGTAAAAGCTAAGGGTGGTCAAAGGGAATACGAAATAGTTAGTTTTAATGAGGCCGATCCTATTAATAATAAAATTTCCAATGAGTCTCCGATTGGTCAAGCTCTTGTTGACCAAAAAAAAGGTGATAAAGTAACAGTTAGCACACCAAAAGGGAATTTGGAATTTGAGATAATCGATTTTAAATAGATTAATTATATGAGTGAAATACAAAGCGAGCGCGAAGATAGAATAAAGAAACTTGATGAGCTTCGAGAGTTAAATATTGATCCATATCCTGCAAGAAGTAGTCGAAATTGTGCAATCAAAGATGCGGTTGAGTCTTTCAGTATTTTTGAAAAAGAAAAAAAAGAAATCGTTCTTGCTGGTCGCTTAAGAAGTATGAGGTCTCATGGTAATTTAAGTTTTGCTCATTTGGATGATGGTTCATCGCAAATTCAAATTGCTATCTCTAAAAAAGATACAGGAGATACTTATAAGCAATTTGTTAAGTTGATTGACACTGGTGATTTTATTGAGGTGGTTGGCGAGTGCTTTGTGACACATAAAGGTGAAAATAGTATTTTGGTAAAAAAATGGACGCTTTTAACAAAGACTCTTCGTCCTTTACCTGATAAGTTCCATGGCTTAACGGATGAAGAAGAAAAATATCGAAAAAGATATTTGGATATTTTATTTAATCCAGAAGTTCGTGAGATGTTTGAAAAAAAAGCTAGGTTTTGGAATGCGGTGCGAACCTTTTTAATTAGTAAAAATTTTTTAGAAGTAGAAACTCCTATTCTTGAAACTACAACTGGTGGAGCAGATGCCAGGCCCTTTATGACTTATCATAATGCTTTAGATATTGATGTGTGTTTGAGAATTTCTGCGGGAGAGCTTTGGCAGAAAGAATTAATGGTGGCAGGTTTTGAGAAAACATTTGAGATAGGAAGAATCTTTAGAAATGAAGGTATGAGTGCTGAGCATTTGCAGGACTATACTCAAATGGAATTTTATTGGGCTTATGCTGATTTTAAAATGGGAATGCGGTTAATTGAAGAGTTATATAAATATGTCGCACAAGAAACATTTGGGACTTTAAAGTTTCAAATTGGAAAACATGTTGTTGATTTGGGAGTGCAATGGGAAGTTTACGATTACGCAGAGACAATTAAGAGATTTGCTGGGGTTGATGTTTTGCAAAGTAGCTTGGCAGACATTGAAGATAAGTTGAAGGAATTGAAAATTGAATATGATAAAAAAGGGTTTAATATAACTCGTGCTATTGATAATCTATGGAAGTATTGTCGTAAGCAAATTAGTGGTCCTGGTTTTTTAGTAGGCGTTCCGGCTGAGGTTTCACCATTAGCTAAATTGGATGAAAATAATCCTCGAATCACTCAACGATTCCAGCCGATTATCGCAGGATCAGAATTGGGAAATGGCTATTCTGAGTTGAATGACCCGATCGATCAAGAAATGCGCTTTAGGGAGCAAGATGAGTTACGTAAAGCGGGCGATGATGAAGCTCAGATGCACGCATATGAGTTTGTGGAGGCTCTAGAACATGGCATGCCACCAACATGTGGCTTTGGTATGAGTGAACGAGTATTTGCGTTTCTAATGAATAAGTCGGTGCGCGAGTGTCAGATTTTCCCGTTAATGCGACCAAAAGGATAGTTGAGTGATGTGCCCTATGTAGCTTATGATATTTTTAATATATAGTTAAGAAAATATTATGTTAGATATAAAATATATTCGTGATAATACGGATTTAGTAAAAGCTAATACGAAGAATAGGAAGATCGATGTTGATATTGATCGAATGTTGATGTTGGATGAGCAGTTTAGGGCGCTAGAAACTAAAATTGAAGAATTGAGGTTTGAGCGAAATGTGGCAAGTAAAACAAAGCCTACACCAGGAATAATCGAGAGGATGAAAAAAGTCGGTGATGAAGTAAAGCTTTTAGAAGATGAGCAATTGCCACTGCATGAAGAGTTGAAAGCTTTACTTATGCAGATTCCAAATTTAACACATATAGATGTTAAAGTAAGTGATGATGAGGATGATAATCCAGTTGTTGAAGCTTTTTCAAAGCCGACTAAATTTGATTTTGAAGTTCTCGATCATGTACAGTTAGCACAGAAATTGGACTTAATTGAATTTGATAAAGCGACTAAGGTATCTGGAGCAAAATTTTATTATCTAAAAAATGAATTAGCTTTAATGGAGTTTGCTTTAATTGGTTATGCTCTTGATATATTGATGAAGTATGGTTTTATTCCTTTTACGACGCCCGATTTAGCTAAGCGAGAGGTTTTGGAGGGTTTAGGTTTTAATCCTCGTGGAGAATCGACACAGGTGTATAATATTGAAGGAACTGATCTTAGCTTAATTGGTACTGCTGAGATTACTCTTGGCGGATATCATGCTGATGAAATTTTAGACGAATTAGAATTACCGAAGAAGTATGCTGCTGTTTCGCATTGTTTTAGAACTGAGGCTGGTAGTTATTCGAAGTATTCTAAGGGGATTTTTCGTGTTCATCAGTTTACTAAGATCGAGATGTTTGTTTATTGCACGCCCGAGAATGCAGAAGGCTTTCATAAAGAATTACTTAATATTGAAAAAGAGATTTTTAAGGGATTGGATATTCCTTTTCGAGTGGTGGATCATTGTACGGCAGATTTGGGTGGACCGAGTTATCGGACATTTGATTTAGAGGCGTGGATGCCAGGTAAGCCAAATAAAGATGGAGTAATGGGGGATTGGGCAGAGATTACATCGACTTCTAATTGTACGGATTATCAAGCGCGTGGCTTGAATATGAAGTATAAAACTAAGGACGGAAAAAAGGATTACTTATATACATTGAATGGTACTGCTATTGCAATAACTCGTGCAATGATAGCTATTTTAGAAAATTATCAGCAAGTGGATGGTACAGTTTTAATTCCAGAAGTTTTGCATAAATTTATGCCTGTTAAAAAAATAGAGGTAAAAGTTAAAAAATAATGCAGATGTAGTGAGCAGTTATCTAAAGAGGTAAGGTGTCAATACATTTTGTGATTTTGGGCATATAAATTTTTTTGGTAATTTAATTGTGAATATATTTTTAAATTGAAAAAATATATCATCTAATATTAAAATTGGAAATCTACAAATTTTTTCTGCATTACAAATTCCAAGTTGTTCCGCTTTTTCTAATGGTGACATCCCATTTAACCCAATAGCATCACTTGGCATATTATTACCATCAATAATCCAATTTTGACCTTCAAATACGAAATCAGACTTAGTGTTAATTTGTTTTTACAGGCAAAAAATCCTAACAAAGAAGAGCATGAACCATTTATCCGAGCAGTTTTTGAACTTTGTAAGTATAAAGATATGTGGATTCATCCAAGAATCAAAATTTTGAAAATGGATGTACCCAATGCAGTAGCTTATGGTTGGGGATTTTTTGGCCAATGCAGTATTGGCGTGACTCCTAAAATTTTGGAGATTTTAGATTATAATGAACTTAAAGCTGTGCTAGCGCATGAGCTTGCCCATATTCGCTCAAAAGATGTTGGTTTATCCACTGTTATTAGTATTTTAACTGGAGGCCTTGAAAAAGCCAGAGCGGGTGTGCCTAAGCAAGGAATTTTTGGTTGGGCGTTTTCGGCTTTATTGTGGTTTGTTTCCAAGATATTATTTGGTTTTTTGCGATCAGCTATTTCACAAGAACGAGAATTAGCCGCTGATGCTTTGGGGGCTAGCTATATTGGTTCGCCAGATGATCTTATTAGTGCTTTTCGTAAATTTGAAGTTTGGCATAAACAAGAACAAGAGAAAAAAGGAGAAAAAGTAAAAACAGGTTCAATTTTATCAGATCTTCTTATTTCTCACCCGGGAATGGAAGAACGTATCGCAGCGCTGGAATCTTTGAAAATCAATCACGCAAATTAATTAAGGAGAAAACGATGGAAATGCCCTTTGAAATCATGGATGTTATTTTTCTTATGTTTGCCGCAGGTACTTTTTGGCGTATCCTTTTTTGGCTGAAAAATAAAATCAATGTTGGTTTACAGTCAATTTTAGAAAATGGGTGGAAAGCTAATGTTGTTCAGGTATCCATCGCTATTGGAGCTCTTGTTTGGTTGACGCCAGCCATGGCCAATCATCTTTTTTTTGAAATGGGGCTTTTAAAAATACCATACTTGATTCCAATTTTGATTGGATTTTTGATTGTTTGGCCTGTGTGGGATGATTTTGTAAAGGTGTTTTCTGAGTTACTATTTTTCCTAGGAAAGTATGTGGCTAAAGTCAAGAAAGAAGAACAAGGGCCTATTGATTCAACAGAAACTCAATCAGAAGACCAGTGCCCTGCTCAAGGAAGCGTAGATAAATTGGCTAGTGATCTTCCTCCGGTTGATGCAAAAAAAGGAAAAATAAAGCGTTTAACCATCAAAGGGCGAAGAGCTCTAGTGATTGTATTTTTTGGGTTTATTGTGGTTATTGTTGGGTTTGTAGTTGTTGCCACTGGAACAAATTATTTCACCTATCAAATGTATGCTAAATTTGAACCAATTCCCTCGATTATCTCTACAGATCCGGATACAATTCGTTATACTGCGCAGCAGGTTGCTTACACTGAGATAGAAAATTCTATCAAAGCAGCAACAGAAAAAGCACACCTTGAACATGTTCGTCCATTTATCACAAGCGATCTTTTTGCTTATATTGCTCCAATCACGCCTGATGGTTTACTTACTGTTTGGACGGGCAAAAATCCTGGATATGTGGTTTATAATGATCATCGTGATCACAAAGATACAATCAAAACCAATCGAGTGGACCAAGTACAAGAAATTGGCTTGGGTATGCAATGGTTTGATGATCTGGAATTAGTCTTATATCGTACGGATTGGTTCGCTACCTATGATCAGCCACATTTTTTGGTTCTTGATGATAAACAACCAGAAAAATACACTGCAGTAGTCCCTAAAGTTAAATATGCTTGGTGGCGGTTTCCCTATTGGGCTGGCGTAGTGTTGATTCATGATGATGGTAAAGTGGAGGATTTAGATCGCGCGAAAGCTTTGGCAGATCCTCGATTAGCGGGTAAATGGATTGCTCCAATGGCTTTGATGAGACGTTATGTTGAATTGCAAAACTATGCTGTTGGATATGTCCAGAGTTTTTTCAGGGTTTCGGGGAAATTAGAAATTCCCAAAATCCCTGGAAACAATCAATTCCCGCTTTTAACCCGCAGTTTGAATGGCCATAATTATTTTGTGGTTCCAACCAAGGGTGAAGGTGGCGGAGATGGGCTTTTCCGAATGTACTTTGGAGATTCTCATACTTTTCAATTGACTTATTTTGAAGTCTACTCTAATAATATGATCTATGGGCCAAACGCAGCCTTAAATCGTGTGCAAAATTTGCCTGGATATAACTGGCATCGCAAGACTGATAAAAATGAATCTGGCAATATGATTGCTACTGAGCCAGTGTATATCACATCCAAAGATGGTAAGCAGATGTTTTGGAAGTTTTCTATCACCAATAAGCAATATGCTGGGACATCAGCTGTTGCGGTAGTGAATGCGCATAATGTAGATCAAGTTTTGGAGTTCAAGCAACGTCCAGAATTTGAAGAATGGTTGCGTGGAGATATGCTAATCAACCAGTCAATAAGCACAGTTGATATGGCTACAAAAATTCGTTGGCACTTGGAACAAATCCGATTGCTGACAGAAACAATTCAGCCTGAGCACTAAGCTATCAAGCCTACGAGCTAAAATTCGTAGGCTTTTTCTTTGCCAATAGAAATGAGGTGGTCGGGAAAAACTAGACAGCATGTGTAGCGACAATATTTGCTAAATCAATCAGGTTATGGTAGATTAGTAACATATGAAAAAGAAAACATTTACACCTAAAGAAAAAGCAAATATTGCCATCGCCGCGCTTCGCGGCGATAAAGCATACAATGAATTGGCTGGTAGTCATGAAGTCCATTCTAAGCAAATTAGTAAATGGAAGATGGTTTTAGAAGAAGAATCACCGTCTCTGTTTACAAATAAAAAAAAAGAGGAGTTTGAAAAAGAAAATTTAATTAATAATTTATACAAAATTATGTAACTACTCACTATACCTGCATTATTTTTGAGCGCATATGGAATATGTAGTAATTTTTAGCAGAATTTAACTTAAAAAATTTTATGTTTGAGTGAAGCGAGTTTAAAATTTTTGTTAAATTGTGCATAAAAAATTGCCCAATATTCCATCCTAAGCGAAGAAGTGATGCAGGTATAATGAGCAGTTACGTCAACTTAAATTCTAATCCAAAGCTTAATTTTTTTGAGAAAACACCTCAGCCGGGGTCATATAATTTAGTCTTTTGCGGGGTCTATTGTTTATTAATTTAACTGCATTTTCAATATCTTCTTGAGATATTTTAGCAAATGATG
>JADHVC010000028.1 GCA_016784175.1 Patescibacteria group bacterium
AATGCCAATTTTAAAAACATTTTTACACATTTTGCATAATTTAAAGAACTTTAATACTAATTTTTTACAAAATCTTCGATTTTGCTTCTTTGCAAATCAGAGATTATTATCAAAAATCAGGATTGAAATTCCGATACAATAAAATAGTAACTGCTCACTACATATTCCATATGCGATCAAAAATAATACAGGTATAGTGAGTAATTACATAAAATGATATTGTAATTATGCGCTTTCTGTGTTAATTTAAATATCTCATACATATTTTTTTGTATTCGCTCTTTTAAAGGGAGGTGTATTATGGTAGCAAGTGGCATTTGGAAGGAAGAACTGCGTATATGGAGTCAAGGACAAATAAGTATGGAGAGTGTTTGTCGTTGGTCACGATTCGAAAGAACTGGCATTAGACGGCAAACTAATCTTGCTCATACGCACGGTCTAACAACCCTTGGAATAATACTGCTAGAAAAACTAAAACCGCATATTCAAATAGATGATTTGTTGGTTATTGAAGCACTTCATATTCATGATATTTCAGAAGGAATATTGCAAAGAGATATATCCGCGTTAGCAAAGGTCTCACAGCATGACTTAGAAGAGTATGAAGCTTTTGAAAGAGAATTTTCTATACTAGAAGAAGCAGTTTATAATAGATTAAGAAAAGCCTTTCTTCTTCAATTTGTTCTTAAGGATTATTCTTGGTTGCCACCCAATATACAATCTTTAGTTTGTGTACTAAAGGAGAGTTATTATATGGAGGCAAAAGTGCTTCGTTCACTAGAACTTTGGGATTATTTTATGTTTGGTTTAGAGCAATATAGTTTACGAAAGAATCCTGATATTCTAGTTTCTGTGGTAAAAACGAATATAGTAGAACTGTCGAATATAGCAAATCAGATCCCT
This sequence comes from Patescibacteria group bacterium, assembly GCA_016784175.1. Taxonomy (GTDB): domain Bacteria; phylum Patescibacteriota; class Patescibacteriia; order Patescibacteriales; family BS150m-G62; genus BS150m-G62. Next base: position 904 of record JADHVC010000028.1, read on the forward strand.
GGCTTTTGCGAGGAGGTTTGGACAAAGGAAGTTGTTGTTTTTCTTGAGCAATTTTCCAGCGAGCATACTTGCTCATATTAAGCAAAATTTATTACCCACCACGGTTTACTACTGTGGTATTTTTTTTGTGTTTACTGAATAATTAGTTTTATGCTTAAATTAATAATATAAGATAAGATTAAACTATAATATATAAAATTTATTTAAACTATGAATATTTTAGACGATATTAATTATATTAAAAAAATTGATGTAAGTGAGGGCTATAAGTCTTTGGAATTGTTGCCCGATCAAATAAGGCAAGTGTTGATCGACTCTAGTGTTATTAAGATACCAAAGGAATACAGTAAGGTTAATAATATTGTGGTGGCGGGAATGGGAGGGTCAAATTTGGGGGCACGAATCGCAAAGGCATTGTTTGCTACTGAACTTAAAGTACCTCTTGATATTTTAGCTGGTTATGAAGTGCCGGCTTATGTAAATGAAAAAACACTTTTTGTTTTATCGAGTTACTCTGGAACTACAGAAGAAGTTTTGAGTCTTTACTTGGAAGTTAAAAAAAGAGGGGCAAAAATAATTGGGATAACATCGAGGAGCGGAAAGAAATTAGAAAAAATGATGATGAAAGAAGATATTCTTGGTTATATTTTTGATCCAAAGTTTAACCCTGCTAACTCTCCGAGATTGGCTGTAGGTTATGCTGTATTTGGTTTGGCAGTACTTTTGGCAAAGGCCGGAATGCTAGAACTTAAAACAGCTGTTATTGAAAAAATAGTGAATATTCTAGAGGTGAACGATCGAGAGTTGCGACCAGAGGCTGATTCTGATTTTAATCTTGCTAAGCAAATTGCAGTTCAAGTTAAGGGTAAGATCCCTGTTATCGTTGGAGCTGAATTTTTAGAAGCTAATGTTTTTGTAATGCGAAATCAGTTTTGTGAAACAGCTAAAAACTTTGCAAATTATTTAGTGTTGCCAGATTTAAATCATTTTGCAATGGAGGGTTTGGTTTATCCTGAAAATAATCAGCACAATTTAGTATTTTTATTTTTCGATTCAGAATTATATACAAAGCGTATTCAGAAACGAGCTTTATTAACTAAGCAGGTAATTGAAAAAAATTCTATCAAAGTAATTAGTCATAAATTGCAGGGAAAGAGTAAATTAGGTCAATCAATGGAGATGTTACAATTTGCATCTTATGTCACCTACTACTTAGCTATACTCAACGAGCAAGACCCTATTCCTAACCCTTGGGTTGATTGGTTTAAAGAAAATTTAGGTTAAAAAAAGTGCGCCTGAGTGGCGCATTTTTTTTATGTTTTTATACTCTTTCTACGTATTCCCCTGTTTCTGTGTTGATTCTAATTTTATCGCCACTGTTTACGAATAGAGGTGCTTGAATTTCCGCTCCTGTTTCTAGCTCAACTGTTTTATATGTGTTGCCAGCAGTATTGCCTTTTACACCAGGAGGTGCACTGGTAACTTTTAGCTCTACTTTAATTGGTAGTTCAACTGTGACAGCAGTATCATTATAGTATAGTACTTGTACAGTTAATCCTTCTATTAAAAATTTATGAACATCTCCAATTGTTGTTAATGGCAATGAGAACTGCTCGTAGCTAGTGTTATCCATGAAGTGAGCACTGTCATCATCTTTGTACAAGAAGCTTGCGTCTTTCTTCTCTGTATCAGCTGGTTCTGCTTTATCGTTTCCTTGAAAAGTTTTATCTAGGACGCTACCGTTAATTAAATTCTTTAGTTTTGTTTTTAGAATTGCCCCCCCTCTTCCCATTTTATGATGTTCGTTTTTGATTACGATGTAAGGCTCATTATTTATCTTTACGATTTTACCGATTTTTATTTCACTGATTGAATACATAACTCTTTTATTTTATCTATTTGTGAAAGGTAATAACGCCATAATTCTTGCTTGTTTTATAGCTAAAGCAAGTTTACGTTGATGTCTCGCGCAAAGTTTATTTTTTTTGCGTGGTAATATTTTTTTATAACCACTAATAAAAGGGTACATTGATTCAGTATTTTTATAATCAATTTGGCCTACATTATTAGCACAAAATAGACAAGCATTTTCTAGTGTGATTTTATTAGACATTTTTTGCGTAATTAGTAATTAATAATTATATATTAGAATGGTATATCTTCTATTCTAACTTCATCTTCCTGTGGATTTCGGTCTTGATCGATAGGGTGATTTACTGGTTCATCGGCCGAGATTGTAGGTGTTGCAGATTGAAAATTTTGATTCTGCTGTGCGAAATTTTTACTTGGAGCTTGTGGTGCTCTTGCTTGTCCAAATTGAGGGCTAGGCGATTGAGTTTGTGCAGTGCCCTTGCTGTCTAGCATTATCATGTTGTCTGCTATAATTTCAGTGCGGTATCTTTTAATTCCATCTTGTGGTGTCCAATCTCTTGTTTCAATTCTTCCTTCTATGTAAACCTTTGAACCTTTTTTTAGGTATTGGCTACAAACTTCTGCTAACTTTCTCCAGGCTGTTATGTTGTGAAATTCTGCTTTTTGTTGCTTTTGCCCAGCTTGATCTATCCAAACTAGATTGGTGGCGATTGCAAACGATGCAACAGACTGCCCACTTGGTGTTGTTTTTATTTCTGGGTCGCGGGTAACATTACCTATTATCATTGCTTTATTTAAATCCATTTTTTTTATTCTAGTGTTAATGAGCTTACATTAAACACGCTAACACTAATTATATTATTTTTTTAGAATAAATCTTTTGCTTCTAAAATATTGTCCAATTTTTTATCTAAGTTTTCATCTTTCTTTTTTTCTGTTTCTGCATGTGCTTCTTCTGTAGCAGTCTCTAAAACAATTCTTTCTTCTGCTTTTTCTTTAGCAACCTTAATACTTTCTTTTGTTACTTTTTCAGCCTTAGGTTTAGTCGCCTTAGTTTCTTCTTTTATTTCTTCAGTAGCAGTTGCTTTACTTGTAGATGGTTTACCTTCAATAACAGGATTTTTAACAATCTTTACCTCTGGAAGCCCTACTTTAATTGTATATGGTATGATATATTTTACAATTGTGAATCTTAGTATCTCTCTCATTTGGTTTAATAATCTATTGATGGTTTCAATTTCCTTTCGATCAATATCAAAGACTACAAGATTGTAATAACCAAAATTAAACTTCTTTATGGTATAAGCTAATCTTTTTTTGCCCCATTCTTTATTCTCAATAATTGTGCCGTTGTTTCCTTCTATAACTTTGTTTATTTTTTTTGTTATATCTCTTGCTTCATCTTCGGTGAATGTATTAGCTGTTAAGCTTAATAATTCGAAACGACCTTTTGCATCTTTTTTGATTTTTGACATAGTATTTATAAAATTAAAAATAAAAAACCCCCAAGTATTCTCTACCTTAAGGGATTTGATGAGAATACCTTTTCTGCTATACATATTTGCTAGCAGATAGACTCTAAATGGTTATAGAGCTTTGGGAAAGGTTTAAATTGTTAATTTTAGGCTATCACGAGCTAATAAAAAAAGCAATAGGGAAGCAATTAATAAGTATCTTTTGTACTTTTCTTGCTTTATTGTGAATGTTCTGTTAATATTTAAAAATCAATATTAAGAAGTCAGTTGACTTTTGTATTTTTTTAGTTAAACTATAAAATTATATGCGAAGAGTTTGGAGACGAGCACAAAAAAAGGAAGATAAAACTTTTAAGATGAATGAGCAGATTAAAGCTCCTGAAGTTTTTTTAATTGATGACGAAGGTGTTCAGGTTGGAAAGATTGCTACGGCTTTAGCTTTAAAGATGGCGCTTGATGCAGATTTAGATCTGGTTGAAGTGAATCCTAAGGCAGTACCCCCAATAGTAAAAATATTAGATTACGGTCAATTTAAATATGAGAGGGAAAAATTAAAGCATAAGCAAAAATCGCAACTTAAAAAAATTGACACAAAGGTTGTTAGGCTTTCAGTGAGAATTAGTAGTCATGATGCTGAGTTTAGACTTAATCAAGCAAGGAAGTTCCTAGAAAAAGGAGATAAGTTAAAAATCGAATTAACTTTGAAGGGAAGAGAGAGACAGCATCCCGAGAAAGCTAGTGAGACTATTAATGACTTTGCGCTTGAATTGGAGAAAACAGAGAATTTAAACATAATAAAAGAACAAGACTTGACAAGACAAGGAGGAAGGTTTACAATTATATTTGCTAATAAAAAATAGATTAGTTGTCTATTAAATTCTGTTTTTACAGAGAAATTATTATACAACAAGTTTAAGACCCCACAATGCCTAAGATTAAAACACATAAAGCAACTTCCAAAAGAATTACAATAACAAAAACTGGTAAGCTAAAACAAAGAAAAGGTGGACAAGATCATTTTAATTCAAGAGAAACCGGAAATACTAAAAGAAAAAAAAGAAGAGATATTACGATAAGTAAGAGCTATGCCAAAGTATTTAAATCGTTAATGCCATACTAATAGGCGTTGAAAAAAAATAAGAAATCATTTAAGAATATTGCAAAATTTGTCTATAATTAAATTTAAATTGCAAAAATCAAATAATTTTTGATATTTGTTTTTTGGATAAAGGAAAACATGCCAAGAGTAAAAAGAGGAACTTCCCATGTAAAGAAAAGAAAAAATTTGCTTGCAAGAGTAAAGGGTTTTAAATGGGGTAGAAAAAAATTAATCAAATTAGCTAAAACTGCCAGCATCAAAGCTGGTGTGCATGCTTTTGTTGATAGAAGAAAAAAGAAAAGAGTTATGCGTGGTTTATCGAATATTAAAATTAATGCATTTGCTAGAGAAAATGGTTTAAGTTATTCGAACTTGATTGATAGGTTAAAAAAGAATAAAATAGAATTAGATAGAAAAATTTTAGCTGATTTGGCGGAAAACAACAAAAAAATATTGAGCTTAATAATTGATAAAGTAAAAACATCTTAAATGAATATATTGCAAGTTTTTCAAATTATTATTGCTGTGTTACTTGTCGCATCTATTCTTCTTCAAAATAGAGGTTCTAGTGTTGGCGGCATATTCGGTGGCGGTGGTGAAGTTTTTAGTGTAAAAAGGGGAGCAGAAAAAGCTCTTTTTAAAGCAACTATAATTCTCTCAGTCCTTTTTGTTGGCATCGCCTTACTTGGGATAAAAATTTAATTGATAAGGGACTTGGAAATAAAAAATCTGAGCTAATTTTAGGTAAGTCGTTTCTTTTCAAGCTTTTAATGAGCTCTTCTGGGTGCTTAGACCCAAATTAAATTATGAATTCAAGTAATCAAAATAAAGACGATTTAGATAAGAAATTGGTTCACTCTCTTTTAAAGGCAAGAATACCAAGCCTAAAGCAAGTAAAGTATATTGGTAAGGTCGTAACTCCTAAAGAATTACTTATATTAAGATTAAGTTTTTTTGCGTTACTGGGCAGTATAGTTTTTATATTTTTTGCATTTTTTTTGGGCCATATAGAGAAACAGCCTGCAAGTGGAGGTGAGTATATAGAGGGCTTAGTGGGTGCACCAAAATACATAAATCCACTTTATTCTTCAGCTAGAGATGTTGATAGTGATATTAGTAGTCTGATATATTCTTCTTTGTTCAAGCGAAATGCTTTAGGGGAGTTAGTTAGTGATTTAGTCCAGAGTTACGAAATTAGTGATGATGGATTGGTCTATAATGTTAGTTTAAGGGACGATATAAAGTGGCACAGTGGCGAAAACTTAAGTGTCGATGATGTTGTTTATACATTTAACTTGATAAAGGATGCTAGTTTTGAATCCCCACTTAGATTAAGTTTTTCTGGTGTTGAAATAGAGCGGATCGGCAATAGTACTGTTAAATTTACTTTATCGCAACCATATAGTGGCTTCCTTGATTTGTTGGTTTTTGGGATTCTTCCTCAAGATCTTTGGTATCAAATTTCTTCTAATTCTTTTAGACTTGCAGAATTGAATCTAAAGCCTATCGGTTCTGGTCCATACAAATTTAAGTCTTTAGCTAAAGATAAGTCAGGTGTAATTAAGTTATACAATTTAACTTACAATGAAGATTATTATGGAGATGAACCTTATATAAAAAATATTAGCTTTAAATTTTTCCAGAATTTTGAGGAAGTTATCGGTGCTTTTAGTTCTAATAGTATAGACGGTATAAGTTACCTTCCACCAAGTGTCAAGGAAGATATTTTAGTACGCGAGCCATGGAACTTTTACGATCTTGATTTGCCTCAACTAACAGCTATATTTTTTAATCAAGAGAGAAATAAGAATCTATCAGAGAAAAACGTGAGAGTAGCCCTTTCTTATGCGATAAATAGAGCCAACATTATTGAGAAACTAGGTGGTACTTATCATGAAGTTTATGGATCAATCCTACCTCAAAACTTTGCATACAACGAAGACATCAAAAAATTTGAATACGATAAAAAAAGAGTAGCAGATTTATTTGAGATCGGGGGTTGGTCACTAGTGGAGGTTGGACAAGAAGAGCTTTTGCTTTCAGTTGACACAGAAAGTAGCGACAAAAAAAATGATCTCGCACAAGATAAGACTAACGACGCAAAAAATCAAGATATTGAAGCTAAGAAAATTCTGGGGGAGGGTTCATGGTTAACAAAAAAGGTTAATGGTAAAAGCGAATATATAATAGTCGAACTAACAACTGTTGATACGGTAGAGAATCAAATAGTAGTTAATGCGATTAAGGAAGACTGGGAAGCAATTGGTGTTAAAACTATTATAAATGCAGTTCCAGTTAACCAACCAATAACAGATTTGATAAAAAATAGAGATTTTCAAGCTTTATTTTATGGTCAATTGTTATTACCCGATCCTGATGTTTATGCTTATTGGCATTCTTCTCAGGTTGGGAAAAATGGTTTAAATATTGCCGGGTTTAAAAATAATACTGTAGATAAGCTACTAGAAGAAGCCCGTGGATTATTAGACAAAGAAGAAAGAATTAACAAATATGAAGAGATACAAATGATAATTTCAGAAGAAATACCTGCAATTTATTTATACTCTCCTACATATACCTACGTTCAAAGCAAAAAAGTTAAAGGCTTTGATGTCAAAAGTATTGTAAAGCCTAGTGATAGGTTCTCAAATGTAAATGCTTGGCATATATTAACTAAAAGAAAATTTACTTTTTAAAAATTATAAACAAATGATATCAAAATATAAATCAAGAAAACCAGTCAGCACTAGTGAAAGTGCAGACTTAAACAGAATTGTCGAAAAGACATTCGTTCCAGCAGCTCATAAAAAAACAGTTACTGCAACATCTAGACCTGTTGCTATCGCAGAACAAAAAGATAGACCACAATTAAAAAAAACATCAGGCGCTCCTAAAAAAACCGGTGGCTATTCTAAACACCAAGGAGCAAGACCACAAAAAACAATAGTAAAAGAGTTTACTGATCCTGCGGGTCTAAATAAACTTAGAGTTGTTGTAGTTGGTGGCGCCGAGGAAGTTGGTCGCAACATGACAATGCTTGAGTACAATAAGGAAATTATGATCATCGATATGGGTCTTCAGTTTCCAGAAGAGGACATGCTTGGCATTGACTATATTATTCCAAATATTAACTACCTTAAAGGAAAGGAAGACTGGGTTAAAGGTGTAGTAATTACTCATGGGCACATGGATCATATTGGTGGTATTCCACATATTATGGGTGAAATTGGCAATCCCCCAATGTATACGGGTATATTAACGGCCGGGTTAATTAAGAAACGAGTTGAAGAGCATAGGAAATGTCCAGAGTTAGCAATTGTTGTTATCGATGATACTTCGAATGTTAAAATCGGTTCAGCTTTTCGAGTTGAATTTTTACGAGTTAATCACTCCATCCCAGATTCCTTTGCTGTAATTATTCATACTCCGTTAGGTATGGTCATTCACACTGGAGACTTTAAAATCGACTACTCCCCTGTTAACGATAAACCAGCAGATTTGAATCGTATAGCTCAAATTGGCGGCCAAGGTGTATTATTGTTGATGTCAGATTCAACCGACGCGACTCACCCTGGGTACCAAGTCTCAGAAAATGCTATTGGCGATGAGATGAGCAAGATGTTTGAAAATGCTAAGGGTAGAATGATTGTTGGTACATTTGCATCTCAAATTTCTCGTGTTCAAAAGATTTTGGACCTTGCTGCTAAGTTTGGCAGACGGGTAAACTTGCAAGGCAGATCGATGAATAATAATGTTGAACTTGCTCACAGTATTGGTTATTTAAAATTTAATCCAAAAATTCTAGTTGAAGATTCTGATCTTAGAACAGTGCCAGGTGAAAAATTAATTATAGTAGGTACTGGTGCTCAAGGTGAAACTAATGCGTTTTTGCGCAGAGTTGTTAATGGAGAACACCGTAGTGTTTATCTAAGTAAGGGGGATACTGTTATATTTTCATCATCTGTTATTCCTGGCAATGAACGCTCGATTCAAACCCTAATGGACATGATTGTACGACAAGGTGCTCGTGCTATTAATTATCGTATGATGGATGTACACGCTGGTGGTCATGCTAAAGCAGAGGACCTTAAGCTTATGATGCGTTTAATTAAGCCTGAATATTTTATGCCTATCGAAGGTAATCATTTCATGTTAAGAGCGCACGCTGAACTAGCTGAGGCTGTCGGTATAGCACCAGAGAAAATATTTGTTCCAGATAATGGCCAAGTTATTGAATTTGAGCATAAGCAAATAAGTGAAAATTTAGTGGCAGTTGGTGAAGCAACGCAAAATAAAATACCATCAGACTATGTAATGGTTGATGGTTTAGGTGTTGGTGATATTTCAAATATCGTATTGCGTGATAGACGAATGATGAGCGAAGACGGAATGATTGTGGTTATAGCAACGATTGATAATAGAACAGGTGATATCATTGGCAATCCAGACATTATATCTCGTGGGTTTGTTTATATGAAAGAGAACAAAGAGTTAATAGAAAGCACAAGAATGAAAGTTAAAAAGATTGTTCAGGACCACGATTCAAGAACTCCAGCTGACGATGACTATGTTAAAAACAAAATAAGAAACGACATCAGTCAGTTCTTATTCACTCGCACTAAGAGAAGACCAATGGTTCTTCCGGTGGTAATAAAAGTATAGGTAGTAGATATTTTACAAGCCGTACTAATGATTAGTACGGCTTGTTTTAGTTCTATTTGCTTGTGTCGTCGGCTAGTTCATCTTGAACTTCATTCCAGCTGCTTAATAACTGTTCTTTAATAAAATCATCATTATCTTCATCGGTCATCGTTCCTCTTTCTCGAAAGTATTCAATTGTTTCTTCGATATATTCTTTGTATGCTTCACGGTTAAAAGCACCTTGTTCACGCATTTTCTTTTTTACTAAATCGAGGATTTCATAATTTATTGATTCCATATATTTATATTATTAGTATTAATAAATTAATGTTAGTTTTTTTTACACTTTTTGTCAATGAAAAATAGTGAGTAGTTACAAAATAGTTATTGTAGACTATTTTATTCGGTTTACGCTTTTTATATATTCAACTATAGTTTTTAATAATTTTACTTTACTTTTTCTGGAATAATTTCTTTGCTCTATCCATTTAATCGGTATTTCTTTTATTTTATATTTTTTATCTCTACTGGCTAGAGTAAGTAGCTCAGTGTCAAAAAACCAATTATTATCTTGAACTCTTGGAACTACTTCATTAATTATTCTTCGATTGATCCCCTTAAATCCACATTGAAGGTCACTAATATTTATTTTTAACTGAAATTTTGCCCATTGCATATAGCCTCTGGAAAGCACTTCTCGTAGCAATGACCTTTCAATTTTTGACTCTGGTAAAAATCTTGAGCCAACCACAATGTCATATTTTTCTTGCACAAACATATCGATCATATTCGGCAAGGCAGATAGGTCGGTTGCTAAGTCGATATCCATATAAAAGCAGAATTCAGCCCTAGAACCATAAAAGGCTTTTTTTAACGCGACCCCTCTTCCCTGTTGATGGGTAAATATATATCCAATGCCGTCAATATTCGCTAACTCCAGACCAATTTTTTTTGTATTGTCTTTTGAGTTATTGTCAGTAATTACTATTTGAAAATCATAAGCAGACAGATTATTTTTTAAAAAATCCAATAAAATTAAAGTATTATGTCTTAATACTTTCTCTTCGTTGTAGACTGGCAGAATTATATCAATTTTTTGTTTCATTTTTTTGCGCAATAATAAAAGTAGACAATCCAAATGGCAGATAGATTTTTTTTTGTATTATTTTGTTTTCAATATTTAGAATTGTAAATAGTAGTTTGTTTAATATTGGGCTGTGGCTTACAGCTTCGGATTTATGATCTACTTTTCTTAAAAACATGAAAAGTAGCCTTTTGATCAGTCTAACTGTTCCTATAGCTGGTAACAAGATTGAATTCCAATAGTAGAATTCTGTATTAACAAAGTTTACTTTATTGAATTTAGATAGTATGTCATTTTTGCTGTAGCGTCGTTGATGCATCATAGCTATGTCGTGAGAGCTAAAAAGCAGAGGATATGATGGAGCACTTAGGAATAGATAGCCGTTAGGTTTAAGCGCTTGATATATATTTTCTAAAGCGGCATGATCATTTTTTATGTGTTCTAGGCAATCAAAAGCGCAAATTGTATCAAACGAATTTGGTTCTAACTTGTACTTTTCAACATCTGCCTGAATTATTCTCTTACAGCCAAGTTCTTTCGCTATTTGAATAGAATCTTTGTTTATATCTAGCCCAGTGACAATTCCATATTTGTTTAGTGTTGCAATATTAATACCAGTACCGCATCCAATTTCGAGGATTTGTCTATTACTTGAGTAAGTTTTAAGCTTTTGTTTGAGAAAATTATTTATAGCTATAGTTCTTGCCTTGTACCAAAAATGATTACTTGTATTGCTATTTATTTTTTGGTAATCGATAAGATCCATATTATTTTTTTATATAAATTTGGCTAACTGGATCCGAATAAATATTGTTCCAGTCTTGTGAGTTTTCTAAGAATTTATTGATATAGCGTCTATCCTTATTGATTTCTTCTTCACTCATGTCAAAAAAGTATTTCTCAAGCCAGTTTAATTTGGTGTAGCCCTGGTTTGTTTTTATTAGCACAAGCTCGACGTTGTATTGGTTCAATTTTTCTTGTGCTTTATTCTCTGCAAAAAATTCATGATATTCTTCCATTATAGTATGACCAGCAAAATATACTTGAGGCAGTCTTCCATCTAAGAATAGCTTGTTTTGAGGTAATGTCCAAATTAAGTACCCCCCCCAGTCGTAGGTAGCAAGTGTTCGTTTGTTGAAATATTCTGGGTGTTTATGTAGAAATTCTACAGCCCCTACAGGATTTGTACGATGAAAATTTTGAAAAGGATTAGTAAAGAAATTAGTATCGAGTGCATTCGCTACAATTACACACAAAAAAGTAATTATGATATATGGCTTTATTAAAGCGAAGGAACGGAAGTATTTGTTGTTAAGAATGTTGTCATTTGGAGTTTCAAGAAAAGCGGAAAAATATTCAACGAGTATTGGGAAGGAAATTACAAAAAATAAAGGGAAATGCCTCATTGACTTTAAACTGAGGAATAAAAAAATACTAGAAAGAATCAAGAACCAGCTAGAGATAAAAGTTTGCTTTGTGTGTTTTGAAAAAGCAGTAAGTGTGATGGCAATTATAACAAAAGCTGCATACATGAGCTTTGCATAACTAAATGGAAAGTAATAGAACGGTAGCCATTCTTGAATGTGAGTCAGATAATAAGTATCCCGATATGTATTAAGGAAGCTAAAAAGTTCAGTTTTGTATGGTGTTAGAAAGGTCGCAGTCACACAAAGTGCAAAGATTAAAGTTGGAACTTGAAGTTGCTTAAAATTAGCATCTCTTTTGTATAATGTTTTTAATAATTGTGTAAAAATTAATAGTCCAATGTAGCTAATAAACAGTGCAATGCCTAATATGAACCCACCGTGCAGACAAGCCCACAAATAGAATAAAGGCGGTAATATTAAAAGAGTCCAATGTGTCCGGTTTAAATGGTATCGATGGATGGTTATTAGCACTATTAGCGTGAAGAGTACTGTAATCTCTTGGATTCTTACTCCAATGTGACCAGCCATTCCTAGTAATCCGAGAACTTGAAACAGCACTATTAAAATTGCCCCATTCTTTTTTGGTAAAAAATATCTTTGCGTATAAATATTAAGGACAATCAGAGTTATTAATATTATTAAGGCAAATACTATATTTATAAAAGTGTAACCAAAATTATCATAGCCCCAGTAGAGTAATAAATTGGACAACCATTCATGGTCAACCCAACGCTCACCTTCGAGTGTAAAGTTATAGTGCTCTATGTGCGGTACTTGTTTTGTTTCTAGTATCTCTTTGCCAACCGCCAAATGCCAGCCCAAATCATGGTCTAAATAGCTAAAAGAATTTCTTATTAAAAAGGAAAATACAAATAAGTAAAAAAGTATCCAAAGAATTGTAAGAAAGTTAATTTTTTTCATTTCTTATAAACATAATAGTATCATTAAAACGCTTAACTTCATCATAGTTTGAAAATATATAATTATCAATTGGATTGTCCTGATTGTATTTGAATTTATTAACCATTGCATAATTTAGCACAGCACATTTTGGTTCCTTTTGTTTTATTAGGACGCTAGCTAGCTCAAAGTCTTTCTCGGTGTGCATATTAGTTATAATAAAACTAAAGGGAGTAACATTTAGCTTACTAGTCTCAAAATAGTAGCCAGGCAAAAATGGGCCAACATATAAGTCATATTGACTTAGACAATTTTCTTTTATAAAATCTAGCGTGTCTGTATTGGCACTAGAAAATGGTGGGTTGAATTGAAGACTTTGCAATGCAGGGAAAGTAATGATAAATATGATAACAATAGCAACCCCATACGCAGTTTTTTTTATTCTTGACCTAAAGCTATTTATTTCTTTAATAATAGAGGGGGCTAGCACATAAAGCGGGAATATTGCAAGGCTTATATGTAGGTGTCCAGGTCTTGCGAGCGTAGTTGCGAGTAAACCAAATTGAATAGCGAATAAGGTGTAGGAAAGTCTATTATTCCGCTTCCTTAAAATATAGAAAGCGAATATTGCAATTATTACAAAAAATAACAATAAAGTTAGCGGTAGTTTATTTGTTTCGCGATAATTTAATAATGGAAAAACGATTAGGTTATTGTATAGTAGAATAGGGCTCCATTTAAAAAAGAGTAGTATTACTGGTATTAGGCTTGCTGCAACATAGACGCTTGTAGCTTTAGCCCAGTGGTTTTGTTTTTCCTTAAAGTATAAGAATACTAAAGTGCTAAGAACAACAATGAATAGCGCAATCCCCTTTTGCTGAAGAATTAGCATGCTGGCACCAGTTAATAACCCAGACGCGGCAAAATATTTTAATTTGTTATTCTTTAATCCTTTGGCTAAATAATAAGTAGCCCAGATGGTTGGAACTAAACTAAAGATATTATGATTAATTATTGGCCAATATAAACTCGATAATCCGAAGATAAACGGCGAGAAGTAGTTGTAATTTGTCTTATGCAGTAATGCACTTATCTTAAAAATTCCGACTGTACTTAAGAAAATACACAATATTGCAAAAAGATTGGCTAACAGATAGGTCGCTGAGTTAAATATTTTCCAAATTAAAAAGATCAAATAAAGGCTCCCTGGAGGCACAAACTCAAAAAAATCAATATATAATGCTTTGTTATTCCAAAGATTCCAAGCCCCATTGAGTGTTACTCCCTCATCGCTATCAATAATAGGATGGTTAGTGTGGAATATTAGTAATAATAAAAGAATGCTCAACCAATAAAAAGTAGTACCAAGTGATCTGTATTTTTGGATTGTGTTCACTAATGTTGAGTTTGCCACTTAATAGTAACTTAAATGATAGTCTAATTATATTAACATAGACTTATGTGATTGTCATAAATTAACCTTTATTCTGATTTGTGTTAAACTTAAATTATGTATTGTTAATAACTTTGCTTACTGAGTAATAATTAAAATAAATTGTCGCGGTAAGCTATTAAAATAAATATGAAAAAAGTATTTCTGAAAGGAGGTGAGATATGAAAAAAATATTATTGAGGTTATTTTCTTTTGTTTTTATTTTTTCTTTTCTTGTAGCGCCATCCACGGTTCTAGCTGCAGCAGATGATGCATTGCTTTGGGGTGGAAAGAAAAGCACTGTAATGGCTAATAGTGGCCTTGGCAATCAAGATCCTAGAGCTGTTATATCCAATGTAATTAGAACTATTCTTGGTTTCTTGGGAATTATCGCTGTAGTGATTATTCTAATGGGTGGCTTTAAATGGATGACAGCTATGGGTGCTGATGATAAAATTACTGAAGCTAAAGGCCTAATTTCAGCCGGTATTATCGGTTTGGTTATTGTTCTTAGTGCCTTTGGAATCGCTAGCTTTGTTCTTGAATCCGTACTTACTGCCGCTGGTTAGTATCTCTGTGCGTATCGAACCCTTAGGAGTAATTCTTGTGATTACTTCTAGTTCTGTGATCGTTGCCTCTGCAGTGGTCACAGTATTAGAAAAAAAGGGTATTTCATTGTTTTATGTTAAGGATTAAGCTGCACGAAAAATTCGGTGTTATAATGCTATCGATCTTGGTCTTGCCTGTCCTGATTTTTTTTGCCCAAGCAGCGTCGGCAGCTGACTTAA
>JADHVC010000029.1 GCA_016784175.1 Patescibacteria group bacterium
AGGAAATAACAGGAGTCGTAAAGCCAAGTACTCAGATTAATGTGGTATCACTTGGGTCAGGAACTGCACAAAAAATTAATTTTAAAGTAGGTGATAAAGTAACTGAAGGACAAGTTCTAGCTAGCCTTCATGATATTTCAACTTTAGTAAATATAAACAACATTCAAGCAAACTATTTAAATGCACAAAATAATAAAAGTGCCATTGAGCGTCTTGCTGGGGAGAGTATAACTCAAGCAAGTATAAATATGAAAAGTGCAGAGGAGTCTATCGAGTCAGCTCGTGTTGCATTAAATTCTGCAGAAATCAATTACACTAATGCGTACAATCTTCAAGAAAAATCAAGCACAGATTCTGTTAGACAAGCTCAAACAGCCTATTATAGCTATCAAAGTATTATTAAAAGCGCACTTGGTCAAATAAATTATTTATTGAATGTTGATAGTGGCCCACATCTAAATTCAATTGATGATGTAATTGGTGTTAAAAATCAATCATCTTATGATAAGGCAAGGGAAGATTATTTAAAAGCGAAAAATGATTTTGATTCTTTACTTGATCTTGAGATTACAGAGTCAAATATCAATTCTTCACTAGGTGAATTAATTAGTGTGTTGAACATGCTCAGAGTGAGTTTATTGAGTGTGAATGCAACATTGGATAATACAATTACTTCAGTAAATTTTACAATTAGCGATTTAAATTCTCAAAAAAATACCTATTACAATTTACAGTCAAGTATAATAAATTCTATTAATAATGCGACGGCGACATTACAGGGTTTAGAGAATAAACCATTGACTAATAAACAAGAGGTAGATGTCTTAAGAACTCAAGTAGACTCAGCGAGAGTTCAGCTAGATTTGGCTAATCTGAAATATAGAAATGCGCAGATTAGTTTAGAGTCAGCGAAGCAGAGTAAAAATCAACAGATTATTGGTGCTCAATCTTCCGTCGATATCGCAAGAGGACAATTAAATTTGGCAAATACTCAGTTGGGATATTTAACGATTAAAGCGCCTATCGATGGAACTATTGTTGAAAAATCTATCGAGGTGGGTGTTGATTTAAAACCTGGACAAAAGATTTGCTCAATAGCACAAACAAAATATGTATTAATAGAGGCCCATATTGCTTCTGAAGATTCTTACAATATTACTATTAATCAACCCGTTATTATTAATGATAACCTTGTAGGGATGTTAAGTAATATAAGTCCAAGTGCAGACCAAGTTACGAGAAAAGTTAAGATAGAAATTCTATTCGATAATTCTTTGGGTGAGTTAATTCCAGAAACTTTTGTTAAAATAAAGTTTCAAAAAAAGGAGGACACAAATACAAACTCAATAATGATTCCATTGAGAGTTGTAACTATTACTCAAAATGAGCATTTTGTATTTATCGTAAATAAAGATATTCAGTCAGAAAAATCTGATAGTATTGCTACAATTAAAAAAGTAATAATTAATCTTGGACAAATAAGTGGCGACAAGGTGGAAGTAATAAGTGGGCTTTCTAAAGATGATGAAATTGTGCTTAATAATATAAATAGTTTAAAGGATGGGGGTATTGTTAAAATTGAGAAATAAATATATATTATGCAAAATAAGCTAGAAAAACTTGATAAAATATTTAGAAAAGAAGAGAAGGGGCTTTTTGGTTTTTTTATCTTTCACTATCGATTTACCTATTTGATAATGATGGCTGTAATAGTATTGGGTATGTTTTCAATTTATTCAATGCCGCGAGAAGCAGAGCCGGAGATCAAAGTTCCTTATGCAATGGTCGTTGCTGTTTATCCAGGTGCTAATCCAATTGATGTTGAAGAATTGGTAACAGATGAGTTGGAGAGTAAAATAAAGGGACTTGATAATTTGAATAAATATAATTCTAACTCTAGTTTAGGAGTGTCTAGTATATTTATTGAGTTTGAAGCTGAAGCAGATATTGATGAAAGCATGCAAAAGCTTCGTGAAGCTATAGATCTGGCAAAACAAAATTTACCTGGAGAAGTTGAGGATCCAAGTGTAAGTCAAATTAGCATAACAGATTTTCCAATAGTGACGTATAGCTTAGTTGGTAATTATGATGATCTTGATTTAAAAAAATATTCGGACATTTTGCGAGATGAGTTCTTGGATGTTGATAGTGTTTCAAAAGTAAACATTATCGGCGCAGTAATAAAAGAGTATCAAGTGATTGTTGATCAAACTAAGTTAGCAAATTTTGGTTTAAGTTTGTCTCAAATTGTTGGTGCAATAAAGAGCTCTAATCTCAATATCCCAGCTGGGAATATTGAAGTTGATAGTCTTAAGTATAATGTTAGTTTAAGGGCAAAAATAAAGAATCTTGAAGACTTGAGGTCGATAATTGTCACTACTTATGGCAAATCGCCAGTATATTTAACAGATATCGCAGAAGTTATTGATACGGTAAAAAGTCAGGATACTTTATCTAGGATAGGAATTAGAGATAGTGAAGCAAAAAATACAATCTCACTGCAGCTATATAAAAAAACCGGTGGAAATATTTTAAATATAGTAGACAATACACAAACGCTTATCGATAAATTAAAGAAAGATCAAATTATACCACGTGATCTAGCAGTTATTAAAACAAATGATAATGCTGTTCATATAAAAAAGAATTTAAGTACCTTGGGGACGAGTGGCATTCAGACTATGATTTTTATAGTTTTAATTTTGTTTGTTGTGATTGGATTTAGAGCCTCATTGATAACTAGTCTCTCGGTTCCTATCGCATTCTTAACGGCATTTATTTTCCTTTATGCTAATGGAATGACTCTTAACGGAATGGTATTGTTTTCGTTAGTCTTATCACTTGGGTTAATGGTTGACAACTCTATTGTAATTATCGAGGGAATAAATGAGTATATAAAAAAATATAATAAATCTCGCTATCAAGCCTCTGTTTTATCGGTTTGGGATTATAAGTGGCCTATCATTGCAGGTACAATGACAACAGTCAGTGCTTTTTTACCAATGCTTTTGGTGTCGGGTATTATGGGCGAATATTTATCAATAATGCCTATTACTCTTTCTGCTACGTTGCTCTCAAGTTTGTTTGTTGCTTTAGTTATTATCCCAACTCTTTCGCATAGGTTTGTCACTGAATGTGCAAAATCAGACTCAGAACATTCCATTACAGAAAAGTATATCGAGAGTTTTAAAATAATATTTGAAAAATTTTTACGTAATTTATTATCTTCTAAGTTAAAAAGAGGACTATATTTGTCACTGGCTTGGGCATTGTTTATTGTAGCAATTTACATGCCTTTAAGTGGAAGAATGCAAATTCAAATGTTTCCAAAGGTTGATATAGATTATTTTGTTATTAATGTTGAACTTAGAGCAGGATCAATTTTGGAGGATACACGAAAGATTATAGATCAGATAGAATCGGAAATTATAAAAATTCCTGAGATGGATAACTATGTTACAAATTTAGGAACATCTGCTTCAGTCGGCTTAACTGGAGATGATTATTCTCAGGACGCAACCCATTTAGCCACTATAACTGTGAACCTAGTCGATGCGAAAAAAAGAGATAGAAAAAGCTATGTGGTTAGCGAAGCATTTAGAAAGCAAATTGACTATATTAAGGGTGCTAAAATAAATATTGAAGAGTTGAGCGCTGGCCCTCCACAAGGTGTACCTATTGAAGTTAGGATAATAGGCGATGAGCAAGAAAGTTTAGCTAGGGTAGCAATGCAGACTGAGGCTATATTAAATAATATAGAAGGTGTTATAAATGTCAAAGATTCTTTGCGTGATTCTCCTGGTGAATTTGTTTATACTTTTGATAAAGTGAAACTCAATTATTATGGATTAGATGTTGCTCATGTAAGTAGTGAGGTAAGAAGTGCGCTGTATGGCGTGAAAGCTGGTGAATTGCAAATTGATGGAGAGGGAATAGATATCAAAATCAAATATGCAAATGACCATTTTTCATCATTAGATCAAATTGGTAAGTTGGTGGTCGGAAACATCAATGGAGAGCATATTACTTTCGACCAGGTTGCTAAGCTTGAGTTAAAACCTGCTTTATTATCTTTGTCTCATAAAGATGGTGATGGTCTAATTAGTGTGTCCGCTAGTTTAAAGGATGGCGTTGATTTAGTCGGCGTTATTAAGGAATTTAATGATAAGTTGAATGAGTACAATCTTCCACAGGGAATTAGAATTGAAACAGGTGGAGAAGTCGAAGATATCGATAAGTCTTTTAGAGAAACATTTATGTCTATGATTGTGGCAGTAATATTAATTGCAATAATACTTGTGTTAATGTTCAATTCATTTATTCAGCCATTGATAATATTATTTAGTTTACCGCTTGCGATCATTGGTGTAGTTTTTGGACTGCTTGTCATGCAAATGCCTTTTTCATTCACATCTTTCATTGGAGTTGTTGCTTTGTCTGGAATAGTCGTGAATGATGCTATTGTATTAATAGATAGGATAAATAAAAATATTAAAGCTGGATTAAATGTGCTAGATGCTACCGTTGACGCTGGAGTATCCCGCATGCAACCGATTTTTTTAACTTCAATAACGACAGTCGCTGGTATTATCCCTCTAGTCTGGGCAGATGAAATGTGGAAGGGTTTTTCTATTTCAGTTATCTTTGGTCTTATTTTTTCTACCATGTTAACCTTAGTGATTATCCCGATAATGTATATTGGGTTTAGTAAGAGCAAGTAGTAATTCAAGTTTTTATTATTAAATTGCTTCTAATATATCATTGGTGTGCTATTGTATATATTTTTTTAGATATATAGTATACTTTTATATATGAAGTATTTAATTATAATTATATTTTCACTACTCATTATTACTCCTGTTCAAGCGAACTCCCTATCAGACATGGACAAGGATGGTGTTCCAGACCGAGATGAGATAGAAATTTATAAAACCAATCCAGAAAATTCAGATACCGATGGTGACGGATATTCTGATTTTATTGAATTAAATAATGGCTATTCACCACTTGAAAGCTCTAGCTTAAAATTGACAGATTCAGATTATGACAATGATGGTTTAAGCGATAAGATGGAGCTAAATTTTGGTACCGACTTGTCTAACAGTGATACAGATGGAGATGGTTATTTAGACGGAGTAGAGATAGAAAATGGTTTTGATCCAAATAGTGCTAAAGAAATAAAACTAGAAAAAAGAATTGAAGTGGATACAAGTAGCCAGGTTATGAAATATTTTTTGGGTGGCGTAAAAATGGGCGATTTTATTGTTTCAACAGGTGCTTGGAATACTCAAACTCCTAAGGGGCATTTTAAAATTGACTATAAGGATCCTCGTGCTTTAGCAGCTAAATATAATCTTTGGATGCCATGGTGGATGAGTTTGCAACATGGTTATTTTGGCATTCATGAATTGCCAGAGTGGTCAAATGGAGTTAAGGAAGGAGAGGATCATTTAGGTAAGCCAGTGTCGCATGGATGCATTCGCTTGGGCGTTGGTCCTGCTAAATATATATATGATTGGGCTCCAATGGGAACAGAGGTTTTTATATATTAATTACGCCATACTCGCCATCAAAACCAGGTTGAATATGAATTTCTCCATCACGCATTTTTTTGATTCTTTTTGAGATACTTGGTAAAGTATTTTTTTTTATCTCTGTGATCGGTATATTGAGTAAAACGTTAAGTTCATTACCGAATTTACTGATTAAGTTATTGTATTCAATGGCTACTTTTTTTGATTTTCTATTCTTAATGTTTAAGGCTTGAGCAATGATTTTGTCGAGTTCAACTATTTTTTTAAATCCATAAGAATTTATTGGTCGAATGCCGGGTGCTCGATCAGCTATTTCATCTACTCTAAAATCAACTCCCAGTGTTAAAGTTTTATTGCATACAGGACAAGTATTGTTCAATTTTTTTGCAGTAATAGTGCTACAAGAAAATTTGCATTTTTTGTGTCCGCTAATATGATACATCCCTTCTTCGGGATAAAATTCTATTGTCGATTTAATTTTTTTTAAATTTTTATTTTTTATCGCATCGTAAATTTCAGTATATGTGATATTCTCTAAATCAAATATGGTAGCTTCTCGCGCTATACTTTCTAATGAGTGCGCATCGGAACTAGATAGCAATGTTAAATTATCAAGTTGGGATACGCGCCAATTCATCTCGGGATCACTCGATAGTCCTGTTTCGTATGCATAAATATATTTTGATTGATCATGGAAACATTCTTCTAGAGTCTGAAATCCAGATTTTGTACCAAACATGGAAAACCAAGGTGTCCATATGTGCGCTGGATAAATCAAAAAACGAGGATCTATTTTTAAACAAATCTTTACAAATTCAGGGGCAGAGATGCCAAGGATTGGTCGACCATCAGACCGAATATTGTACCGCAAATCCAAATAATTATTTAAATCTAATGCGGCATTAATGTTCGGCGCATGAATACATAGGTGTAAGCGTCTGCATTTATCATTGTCTTTGTATACAAGAGAAACTTCAGTGCCAAGAATGAATTTAATTGGTGGAGTGTCAGAATTTCTAAGTTGATATAGTCCACTAGTATTAATTTCGATAAGTTCATTGCATATTGATTTAAGCCAAGTTGGATGAGTGAAGTCACCAGTAGATATAATATCAACTCCTTTTCGTGTACAAGTAGCTTCAATATTCTTAAGCGTTAAACTTTTTGAACAGGCTCTAGAGTATTTAGAATGAATATGTAAGTCAAGAACTTGTTGCATAAGGGTAATTAAAAATATAAATATAATAGATCTTAACATAAAAATATATTAAATAATATGCTAAGGGCTTGACAAATATTGGAAATGAACTATAATGAAATTACTTATAGTTAAGAGTTAGTATATTATGTTTAAGATTTCAACAAAATCCGACTACGCATTAATAATAATGATGGAGTTAGCGAAAAATGCAAACCTTGGATATTTATCGTTATCAATTATTGCAAAAAAAATGCAAATTTCAGCAAGTTATCTAACTCAGATTGCGCAACCACTGATTAAAGCAAATTTAATTGAGTCAAGAGAGGGAAAGATGGGTGGGTTAAAGCTGGCAAAGTCTGCAAAAAAAATATCGGTTCTTGATATTATGGAGGCGATTGAAAATACAGGTCAGCTTAAATGTTTTCAGGTTGGAAAACGAACATGTCCAAATATAAAGTTATGCGGTGTAAAGAAAGCTTGGCTTAGCATTATAACAAATATGAAGGAGGTCTTAATTAAGGAAAAGCTAAGCGATTTAATTTAAGGATAATGATTATTGAAATATTATGTTAAAAATAAAAAACTTAAAAGTAAATATTGAAAATAAGGAAATATTAAAAGGGGTAATTTTGAATATCAAAGAGGGTGAAATAATTTGTATTATGGGACCAAACGGATCTGGTAAGTCTAGTTTGGCAAGCACGATAATGGGCAATCAAAAATATAGAGTTAAGTCAGGAGAGATTATTTATAAGAAGAATATTATTACAAAGACTAGTGTTAATCATAGAGCTAGTGCTGGAATATTTTTAGCTCATCAAAATCCAAGCGAAATATTCGGCGTCGATTTAATTAGTTATTTATTCGAAATACATAAAGGTTATTCAAAAGCAAAAAATATAAAAGCATTAAGTGTTTTTGACTTTAATGAAAAGGTGAAAGTATATATGAAGGATTTGCAGATCGATGACGAGTTTCTTCAAAGAAGTTTAAATTTTGGTTTGTCTGGAGGTGAGAAGAAAAAAATTGAAATTCTTCAAATGCTCATCCTTCAACCAGAATTAATTATTCTAGATGAAATTGATTCTGGTTTAGATGTCGATGCCTTGAAGCTTATAGCACGCGTTATAAATAAATATTTCGATGCTAAAAAGGCAATCTTAATTATTACTCATTCAAAGAAAATTCTAAGTTATATTAAACCAACTAGAGTGGCTATCATGAAAGATGGTAGAATACAAAAAAGTGGTGATAGCAGTTTAGTGGCATTAATAGAAAAAAAAGGTTTCAATAATGAATAATGTTAAAATAAAAAAAAATATTCATCAGATAGATGAAGTGGAATACTCAAAAAAATTTAAAAAGGGTTTGAGTAAAGCTGTGGTGGAGAGTGTTTCTGCGGACAAGAAAGAGCCACAGTGGATGCTTGAGCATAGGTTGGAGTGTCTACAAATATTTAATGAGTTAGAGTTGCCTAAGTGGGGACCAACTCTAAGTGACCTTAATTTAAATGAAATAGTGTATTATGCCAAGACGAGTGATGCTAAAGCTAGAAAGTGGGAAGATGTGCCAGTAGAAATAAAAGATACATTTGATGCGTTGGGCATTCTACAAGCAGAGGCAAAATATTTATCTGGTGTTGGAGCACAGTTTGAGTCTACTGTGGTTTATCATAAATTAAAGAAAGAGCTAGAAGATAGGGGTGTGATTTTTCTTGATCTCGATAGTGCTTTACGAAGTCATGAGGAAATAGTTAAAAAATACTTCATGAAATGTATCTCACCTCGCTTGCATAAATTTGCTGCTTTGCATGGTGCAGTGTGGAGTGGGGGAACATTTTTGTATGTACCAAAGGGTGTAAAAATTGTCGATCCTCTACAGGCATATTTCAGAATGAATTCTGCGAATATGGGTCAATTCGAACACACATTAATTGTCGTTGAGGAGGGTGCTGAAGCGCATTATATTGAAGGTTGTTCTGCGCCCCGATGGGGAGTTAATTCTTTGCATGCTGGTTGCGTTGAAGTTTATGTGGAAAAGAGTGCTCATTTTAGGTATTCTAGTGTTGAGAATTGGAGTCGTGATGCCTACAATCTTAATACTAAAAGAGCTATAATTAAAAAAGATGCTCACATGGAGTGGGTTGGGGGAAATTTTGGCTCCCAGGTTACGATGCTTTATCCTTGCTCTGTTTTAGTTGAACCTGGTGCAAGTGCTGATCATCTTGGAGTAGCTTTTGCTGGTCGTGGGCAAAATCAAGATACTGGGGCAAAAGTAATTCATGCGGCACCAAATACAAGTTCAAACGTTGTGTCAAAAAGCATTACTCGGAACGGAGGAATATCTACTTATCGTGGTGAAGTCATAATATTACCAGTTGCTAGAAATAGTATATCAAACGTAAAATGTGATGCAATAATGTTGGGGGATAATTCAGAATCGAACACTTATCCAAAAATTAAAATTGAAAATAACACATCCAGTGTTACGCATGAGGCTACAGCCGGTAAATTGAACGAAACCGATATTTTTTATTTAACATCTCGAGGTATCAATGAGAGTGCTGCAAGGTCATTGATACTAAATGGTTTCATTAACCCAATTGCAAAAGAGCTTCCCCTTGAGTATGCAGTAGAGATGAACAGAATGGTTGAATTAGAACTTATCGCTTAAATTATATATGATGCAAAAATTAAAAGAACAAAAAAAAATAAATAGCGAGACATGCAAAATTGATTGTAGTTCTTTTGTTGATCTTGCGGATTCTTATACGATAGAGATTTTTAATGAAACGAGTTTACGAAATGAGCCAATAAAAAAGGTAGTTATAAATGATGGAACTAAACACGATTACATTTTTTTATTGCTAGGTAGTTATAGCTATGACTTTATTCAAAATAGAAAAATAGAAATAGGCGATAATGCCTCGGTGAATTTCTATTATTGTTTTTTGGCGGAAAAATCTTTTACTTTAAATTTAGAATATAATATTCGTTCTAATTCGAAAGTGACACACAATATTGTTTATCAAACAAAGGGAAATCAGCAAAGTTCAGTCAATGAAGTTTTTAATTATTTAGGTAAGAATTCGGAAGGGCAGTTTATCTGTGAAGGGGTGGCGCTTGATGAAGCTAGGGTAAATTATAATTCGACGATTGTTGTTGACAAGAAGACTCTCAAAAATAAAGCCGATCTAAATATGAAGTTGCATCTTTTAAGTAAGTCTTCGTCGGGGGCCGTTTTGCCAGCTCTTGCGATAAAGAGCGCTAGTGCTCAAATTTCTCATTCGGCAAAAATATATAATTTTACAAAAGAAAATGTTGATTATCTTATGACTAGAGGTTTAAATATGCACTCTGCAAATGTCTTATTAAAAACGGGTATTTTTAAAGTATTTATCAATAAGATAAAGAAATATAATTTAGATGTTTTAAATTCATTTTATGCAAATTAGAAAAAATTTTCCATTGCTTAAGAATAAAATAAGCAATAAGCAAATAATATACTTTGATAATTCGGCTACTACTCAGAAGCCTCAAATTGTAATTGATGCAGTCACTGATTTTTATGAAAATAAGAATTCAAATGTACACAGAAGCATTAACCCTTTAGCCGAAATTGCTACTAGAGAATATGAGGCTGCCAGAATTGCTGTAAGAAAATTTATTAATGCTAAAAAAAATAATGAAATAATCTTTACTAGCGGAGCAACCGATGGTTTAAATTTAGTTGCAAATATTTTGGGTAAAGGAGTCTTAAAAAAGGATGATGTAATTGTTTTAAGTATGGCTGAGCATCATGCCAATATTATTCCTTGGTTAATGCTAAAAGAAGCGATTGGTATAAAACTTGAGTATATTCAAATACAAAAGAATTACAGGTTAGATATAGGCCAGGTAAAAAGAATTTTAAACAACAAGAAAGTCCGAGTGCTTTCAATTCAGCACGCTTCAAATGTTTTAGGAATAATTAACCCTATAAAAGATTTAATAAATATTTGCAAAAAAAATAATATTATATCGATTATTGATGCAGCTGCTAGTATCGCACATACTAAAATAAATGTGCAAAGTTTGGATTGTGATTTTTTAGTTTTTTCTGGACATAAAATATTTGCACCAACTGGAGTAGGCGTTCTGTATGGAAAAGAGGACTTGCTAAATAGACTACCGGCTTGGAAGGGTGGAGGAGATATGATTCGAGAAGTTAGCTTCGAAGGATTTAGTGTTGCTGAGTTGCCATATAAGTTTGAAGCTGGAACGCCACACATTGCGGGCGTAATTGGTTTAGGACGTGCTCTCGAATTCTTAGAAAGTATGGGTTTTAAATATATTAAACAGCAAGAATTAATTTTGACTAGGTATTTTTTGAAAGCAATCTCAAAGCTAAATTTTATTGATTTAGTCGGCCCATTCAATATTCAAGATCGTTTACCAATTTTTTCTTTTTCTGTTCAGGGCGTTCATCCACATGATATAGCCGATTTATTAGGCGAGAGGGGTATTATTACTCGTGCTGGCCATCATTGCGTGCAACCACTTCATGATAAGCTTAGTTTACCAGCGACATTAAGGGCGAGTTTAAGTTTCTATAATACTACTGAAGAGATTGATATATTTGTTAAAGAGATAATAAAAATACATAAGATGTTTATATGAATATTTACGCTCAAAATATTTTAGATCATTATAAGACCCCCCGTAATTTTGGGTCTATTAGTGGTGCGCAAATTAAGCATAGCGAAGCTAATTATTCCTGCGGTGATAAGCTTTCTGTAGATATAAAATTGGAAGCAGACGTAGTTAGTGACATAAAATTTAAAGGAACGGGTTGTGCCATTAGTCAAGCTGCTATGTCTATCCTTACCGAAGATGTAATGGGCAAGACAAAGAAGTATATTCTAAACTTAAAGTTTGATTATTTGCAAAAGCTTTTAGGAGTCCCCGTTAGTGAGAGTAGATATAAATGTGCAGTTCTTGGTTTAATGACTATTCAAAATGCCCTAAAAATGAAAGGGAATAAAAAAAATTAGTTATCTAAAAGTAGTTACGCTAAAATGTCTTGACATAGTTAGAAAACTTTGCTATGCTACTTACATGATGATCTTTTAATCATTAATAAAATAATCGCCTCTCTCTAGACTCACCAACTCCCCCCAGCTGGGCTGAGAGATGGTGGTTATGCTGACCAAACGATCCAAGGAATTCATCTAAAAAATGGAAAATAATTCCTCCACGCGTTTGGTCAGTACCACCCCCTCGATTTTCTAAGAAAATCGAGGGTTTTTTCTATTGCTCTATCGCTTAAAAACTTCTATTATAAATAGAAGCATTTCTATTTTTCAAAATCTAATTATTAATTTTTTAAGATTATGCATTCATTAATTATTACAGCACACCCTTCAAAAAAAGGGTTCACTCATCGAATCGCCAATCACTACAAAAAAGCTGTACAAGAAAACGGTAATACGGCTAAAATATTAAATCTATATGATGATCAATGGCATCAAGAATTCTTGAATTTTGAATCTATTCTTGAAATAGAAAGTGATGATGTTAGAGATGAAATCCAAAGGCAAATTTCCAAAGCTGATGAATTGATATTTGTTTTTCCTATTTGGTGGGGAGACGCTCCAGCTATAATGAAGAATTTTTTTGATACAAACTTTTTGACAACCTTTGCATTTAAATACGATGGGAGTGGAAAGGAGATCGGTCTCTTGGAAGGTAAGAAAGCAAGAATGTTTATGACTTGTGATAACTATGGTTTTTTATATAAACATTTTATCATCCGTTTGCCTTGGTTGTGGGGTATGGGTCGATTAGGGTTTTGTGGAATCAAACTTATCTCAATGGATATATTAAGCCAAAAAAGGACTAGAAGTAGTGCAGAGCTAGATCGATTTTTAAAGTTAGTTGAAAAGAGAGCTATTGATAAAAAGCGTTATATATTTTAAGTGCTCTAGTTATTTTTAATAACAATGATATTTTTTAATTTTTTATTATTTAATTCATGATATCCAGTTGGATAGTCTCGCAAGGCATTTTCTAGTATTTCAAATTTGTAGCGATAGTCTTTGCCATTTCTTGTTCCAGGATCATTAGTAATAAATTCTCTTGTTGTTGCGTCATAGCCGGTAATAACAAGCATGTGATTAATTGGGCCGGGTGCAGTAAAATTAATATTTTTTAAAGCTTGACCATTCATTGGCGCGATTACAATATTTCCAATGTTTAAAATGTCTATTATGTCGTTGGCTTGTATATTTTCTCGGTAGTCAACATTGGTGTAATTATAATAATCACGAATTAATTGAGCAACATCTCGTGCTGATCTATCATGATATCCTCCATATTTTTCTAGTTGAAAATTAGAGAGGTTAATAATATCTTGCCGTGCTGATTCTTTCGTAAGTGCTTGATTGTTGACCCAAGCCATTGCCATGATTATAGAGGCCTCTTCACAACCATCCTGGAACATATCTATGTCCCATTCAGAAAGTGGTGCTTGAGATGTGAATGGAACATTATGCTTTGTTGTTGTTTCTGTTTTAATATATTCTGGAATCTTTTCTAGGTCGCCATTGCTTATACCTAGTCCCAATCTACGCATTAAATCAAATGCATCGCTCGGTCTACCTAAATAGTTTAGCGATAAATCAAGTGGGTTAATGTAATAGGCTTTACCAACATCTTCTACTTTAATTAATATTCTCCCCGCTAATTTTGATGGCGCGACATTATCGAATATATTAAAGTCATTATTATTAATGCCGAGTCCCAGTTCACGCATTAGGTTGAATGCATCTTCTGGGCGACCGAGGTAATATTTTTGCAAATTTATAGGATTGATATACCAAGCCTCTCCTTTGTTTTCTACTTGTAAAAGTATTCGGCCACCAAGTTTTGTCGCTAAGCTAGTTTGAGCATAGGTAAAGTTTGGAGCAAGAATGCCAAATATAAATATTACTAAGAGTATATTTTTCATGTGTATTTATTATATATTATATATCTATTTATGATAGGGTTATTTAAAAAGAATGATGTTGATAAATAATTAGAATTTACTGTTGACTTGTTATAATTATCATGATAATTTAATTATGTATTAAATTTAATTTTATACATAATGTTAAATTTGGGGGCGTAGCTCAGCTGGTTAGAGCGCCTGCCTGTCACGCAGGAGGTCGAGGGTTCGAGTCCCTTCGCTCCCGCCAAGATGAAAAATCACTTTTTTTAATTTTTAGAGATAGTCAAATATGGCTCTTTAAAGCTAAAATTAGTGATTTTTTTGTTTCTAAATTGAGTGGTGGGGAGGTCAATTATGGACAACGGGGGTTACTATATGTATTGACTACGCCTTAAAAATTTTATATACTACAACTATATATAATAGTAAAACAATACTAAAATGACAAAAGAAAAAAATACGATTGCGGATAATATAAAAAAATATCGGAAAAAACTCGGTATTTCTCAAGATGTGCTTTCAAAGAGAGCAAATCTTGCTTTTCATACGATTGCTAAAATTGAAGCAGGAACAACACCCGACCCCCGAATAGACACAGTTAAAAAAATTGCTGACGCTTTGGGTGTGTCGCTTGATGATTTAATGGAATAATTTCTATGGAAATTCTAAGCACAATTACAGATTGTCTTTCAACAAATTATGGCTGGATTATAAGCCTTTTTATACAAGGGTTTATTGCTTATCATGTTTTTTTCTTATCTAAAAAATTATCAAATAAAGCACGATTAGAGCATAAAGAAAAAATTAAAAAAAGGGCAGAAGAGCTTTTATTAAAAATTCACCGACAAAAATTAAATAGCGAAGTGTATTTGGTAAATACTTTTGAATAAAAGGTAATCCACTAGTTTTACTAGTGCGACTCGAAGAGGCTTGGCCGTTCCTGCAACGACAAAAAAAGACATAAAATTATATAATAACGATGACTTGATGAGAGTATCGTTAACAATAAAA